>JAIMAT010000012.1 GCA_023511835.1 Bacillota bacterium
TGAAGACGCTGGGCCTCCTGGCGCTGATGGCGCAGAGCGGCCTCGCCGTGCCGGCCGAGGCGGGCTCGGAGCTGGCCCCCTTTCCCTCGGTCTGGGTGGACGTGGGCGACGAGCAGAGCATCGAGCAGAGCCTGAGCACCTTCTCCTCGCACATGGGGCAGATCGCGGCCATCCTGGAGGCGCTGGAGCCGGGGGCGCTGGTCCTTCTGGACGAGATCGGCGCCGGCACCGATCCCCGCGAGGGGGCCGCGCTGGCCGCCGCCATCCTGGAAGACCTGCTGGAACGGGGCGCGCGGGTGCTGGCCACCACCCACCTGGGTGACCTGAAACTGCTGGCCACGCGCCTGCCCAGGGCGGAGAACGCCAGCGTCGCCTTCGACGAGGCGACGCTCCAGCCGACCTACCGCCTGGAGCTGGGCCTTCCGGGGCGCTCCCACGCGCTGGTCATCGCCCGCCGCCTGGGCCTGCCCGAGCGGGTAGTGGAGCGGGCGCGCGCCCTCCTGCCCGAGGGCGAGGAGGAAGTGGGCGCCCTGGTCCGCCGCCTGGAGGAGGAGCGCGCGGAACTGGAGGCGCAGCGGAGGCGGCTGGCGCGCCTCCTGGAGCGCCAGCAGCAGGCGGCGCGGGAGGCCGAGGAGCGCCTGGAGCGCGTCCGCCAGCGCGAGGAGCGCCTGCGCGCGGAGGCGCGCGCCGAGGCGCTGGCCGTGGTAGCGGAGGCGAAGCGCGAGGCCGACCGCACGCTGCGGGAGCTGCGCCGGCTGCTGGAGGAGGCGGCCGCCCGCCCGGAGGCGCTGCGCGAGGCGGAGGAGGCGCGGCAGGCGCTCCATCGCCTGCGCGCCCGCGTGGAGGAGGCGACCGCGGGCGGCGAGGGGGTGCCGGCGGAGCCGGTGCTGCCGGCACGGGCGCCCCGGCCGGGGGAGCGGGTCTGGGTCGACTCGCTGCGCACCGAGGGCGAGCTGCTGGAGGTGCAGGGGCGCCAGGCGGTGGTACGGGTGGGCTTCCTGCGCGTCGAGGTGCCGCTCGCCCAGCTGCGGCCGCTGCCGGCGCGTGACGGAGCGCGGGCCGCCGGCGCGGGCGGGGAGAGCAGGGCGGAGAGCGCGGGCGGCGCGGGCGTGGCGGCGCTGGAGCGGCGCAAGGCGGAGAGCGTGGCTCCGGAGGTGGACGTGCGCGGGATGAGCGCCGACGAGGCGCTGGAACGGGTGGCCAAGTACCTGGACGACGCGCTCCTCGCCGGGCTCGACCGGGTGCGCATCATCCACGGCAAGGGGACCGGCGTCCTGCGGCGGGCGGTGGGTGACTACCTGCGGGGCCATCCGCTGGTGGCGGAGCAGCGGCTGGCCCCGCAGGAGGAAGGCGGCGCGGGGGTCACGGTGGTCCTCCTCCGCCCGGGGCGGGAGCCGGCGCGCTGACCGCGATCTCTCCCTGCTCGGCCGGGTGGAGGTCGCAGCGGAAGGGATAGGTGCCCGGCCGGGAGAGGTCGAGCGGGAGCGCCACGCTCTGCCCGGGCGCCAAGTCGAGGCGGACGCCCAGGCCGTCGACGACCAGGCGGTGGGCCTGGCCGCTCTCGTTCCGGATCCGGAAGAGGTAGCTGCCGGTGGAGAGCTCCAGCCTGGAGGGCGACCAGCCGGCCTCGCCGATGGCCAGGTCGACCACCGTGGCTGCCGGCGCGCCCGCGCCCGTCTGGCCGGCGGGGGAGGGGCTGCAGCTGGCGGTGGGCGCCGTCATCGCCATGTCGGCCGCCTGGGCGACGGGCGGCCGGCGCAGGAAGAGCCGGCTGACCGGCGTGCAGGCGCAGCCCGGCTGGTAGAGGAGCTGGGGGTCTTCGGCGCAGACCTCCGCCGTGTAGAAGGCGTCGTCCAGCTCCGCCGGCTGCGTCCCGGCCACGAAGATCTCGTCCCGCGCCCAGCGGTCGGGGGTGAGCGGCCCGGCGATCTTGCCCGACTTGGCCGAGATGCGGACGGTGACGATGCCGGGCGGCCGGGTGAAGTCCACCGGCTTCTGCCCCTCGAGCGCCATGGTCATCAGCTGACGGAAGAGCCCGGCCGGGCCGTGTGCCGAGCCGCCCTGCATGCCGCCGGGCAGCGCCGCCATGGAGCCCTCGTGGCCGATCCAGACGATGCCGGTCAGCGTGGGCGTGAAGCCGGCGAACCAGGCGTTGTAGAAGTTCTCGTCCGTCCCCGTCTTGCCGGCCGTAGGCCAGCCGGGGATCCGGGCCGCGCCGCCGGTGTGGCTGGGCAGGATGAAGCCGTTGGCCGGCCGGTCCTCTACGACGGAGCGGAGGATGTCGGTCATCACGTAGGCCACCTGGGGGCTGATGACGCGGGTCAGCGACGGGTCGTCCTGCTCCAGCACCTTGCCGTCGGCGGTGACCACCTTGCGGATGACCAGGGGCTTGGGCCGGAGGCCTCCGTTGGCGATGGTGGAGTAGCCCACCGCCATCTCCACGGGCGTCACCCCGTGCGTCAGCCCGCCCAGCGCCAGCGAGAGCGTCCGGTCCTGGGGCGTCAGCGACTCCAGGCCGAGCGCGCGCGCCATGGACCAGCCCTTGTCGACGCCCACGGCGTCGAGGACGCGCACCGCCACCACGTTGACCGAGCGGCGGACCGCCTCGCGGACGGTGGTCAGCCCCATGTACTGGCCGCTCTCGAAGTTGCGCGGCTGCCAGGGCGGCTGGCCGGGCCGCGGAAAGGAGACGGGCGAGTCGTCGAAGACGGTGGCGGCCGTGATCCCCTGGCTGAGGGCGGGCACGTAGACGGCCAGGGGCTTGATGGCGGAGCCCGGACGGTTCGGCAGCACCGCCCAGTTGTTGCCCAGGCTGGTGGTGTGTTCGAGGCCGCCCACCATGCCCCGGATCTCGCCCGTGCGCGGGTCCATCAGCACGGCCGCCGCCTGGAGCGGCCGCTGCCCTGCCCGGCGCAGCTGCTCGGGCGGATACCAGGCCGCGAGGTCGTCGCTGACGATCTTCTGGGCCTGCTGGTCGATGCGCGGGTCGAGCGTCGTGTAGATGCGCAGCCCGCCCTCGTAGACCTGCTTCCAGCTGTAGCGCTGCAGCAGCTGCTGGATCACGTAGTCGACGAACCAGGGATCGGGATAGCCCTTCTGCACGATGCGCTGCGCCGGATGGACGCCCAGAGGCTGTCGCTTGGCCGCCTCGGCCTCCGACGTCGAGATGTAGCCCGCCTCGGCCATGGCGTCCAGCACCAGGTTGCGGCGCTGGAGCGCCGCCTGCGGGTGGCCGATGGGTTCGTAGAGGTTGGGCCCCTTGGGGAGGGCGGCCAGCGTCGCCGCCTGGGCCAGCGTCAGGCGGCTGGCGTCCACGTCGAAGTAGGCGCGCGCCGCCGCCTGGATGCCGTAGGCGGAGTGGCCGAAGTAGATCAGGTTGAGGTACATCTCCAGGATCTGCTGCTTGGAGTACTGGCGCTCCAGCGCCAGGGCCACCAGCGCCTCGCGGATCTTCCGCTCCAGCGTCCGCTCCGTGCCCACCTGGCTGTAGAGCGTCCGCGCCAGCTGCTGGGTGATGGTGCTGCCGCCCTGCAGCGAGCCGCCGCGCAGGTCGTTGACGAGGGCGCCCAGGGTGCGCACCACGTCGATGCCGTGATGCTGGTAGAAGCGCCGGTCCTCGATGGCCACGAAGGCCTCGGGCACCACCGCGGGCATCTGCGAGAGGCGCACCCAGGTGCGGTCCTGGGTGGCGAAGATGGTGGTGACGGGCTGGCCGTAGCGGTCGTAGATGATGGAGGACATCTGCGGGGTGGGCGGCGTCGGCGCCAGCTCCGGCAGCGTCCTCAGCGCCGCCAGGAAGAGGCCGGCACCCGCGCCCGCGGCGACCACGAAGAGGACGAAAAGCAGGAGAAGGGCGATCCGTCCGGCGCGCAGGCTCGGGCGCCGCTGGTTGCGGACGTGCTGACCCGACATGCGGGGCGCATACCCCCTGTCCCGACAGCCGCGGCAATTATACCATTGGTCCCTGAGGGCCCCGCGGAGCGGGGCCGGGGGCGCCTGGGCGCCGGGGGGAGGGCGACGGAGCGTTGACGACGGAGGACGACGGGGCGCGGGAAGAGGCGGAGAGCGTAGCCGGCGACGAGCTCGACCGCCAGGTCCGGCTCCTCACCCGCGGGGCGGCGACGGTGGTCTCGGAGCAGGAGCTGCGCCAGAAGCTGGCGCGGTCGGCCCGCCTGGGCCGGCCTCTCCGCGTCAAGCTGGGGCTGGATCCCACCAGCCCCGACGTCCACCTGGGCCATACGGTGGTCCTGCGGCGGCTGCGCCAGTTCCAGGACCTGGGGCACGAGGTGGTCGTCATCGTGGGCGACTTCACCGCCCGCATCGGCGACCCCAGCGGGCGGTCGGAGACGCGCAAGCCGCTGGACGAGGCGACCATCGAGGCCAACGCGCGCACCTACGCCGAGCAGGTCTTCCGCGTCCTCGACCCGGCCAGGACGCGCGTGGTGCGCAATTCCACCTGGCTGGCGCCCCTGGACCTGGCGGCGGTCATCCGCCTCAGCGGGCTGACCACGGTGGCGCGCGTGCTGGAGCGCGACGACTTCGCCCGGCGCCTGCGCGAGAACCAGCCCATCGGCCTGCACGAGCTGCTCTACCCGCTCCTCCAGGGCTACGACTCGGTGGCGCTGGAGGCGGACGTGGAGCTGGGCGGGAGCGACCAGACCTTCAACCTGATGATGGCGAGGGAGATCCAGCGCGCCCTCGGCCAGGAGCCCGAGGTGGCGCTGACCATGCCCATCCTGGAGGGCCTGGACGGCGTCCAGAAGATGAGCAAGAGCCTGGGCAACTACGTGGGCCTGACCGAGCCGCCCGACGAGATGTACGGCAAGCTGATGTCCATCCCCGACCGGATCGTGGGGCGCTACCTGCTCCTCTGTACCGACGTCCCCCAGGCGCAGGTGGAGTCCATGGAGCGCTCCATGGCCGCCGGCCACCTCAACCCGCGCGACGCCAAGGCGCTGCTGGCGCGCGAGGTGGTCCGGCTCTACCACGGCGAGGAGGCGGCGCGGGCGGCGGAGGAGCGCTTCCTGGCCGTCTTCCGGAAGCACGAGCTGCCCGAGCGGGTGCCGGAGGTGGAGCTGCCGCCCGACCTCCTCCTCCAGGGCGGCTCGGATGTGCCGCACCTGCTGCTGGCGGCCGGCCTGGTGGCCAGCAGCAGCGAGGGGAGGCGGCTCGTCCTCCAGGGCGGCGTGCGGGTCGACGGGCGGCGGGTGGAGGACCCCGAGGCGCGGCTGGAGGTGCGCGACGGGCTTCTCCTCCAGGTGGGGCGGCGACGCTTCGCCCGCCTCCGCCTGCCCGGCGGCGGAACCCGGGGCGAGGCTGGCACATAAGCTGCCATCGCCACCGCGGCCCGGTGGCGGTGATGGCCATGCGGCGACGCAGGCGGGCGCGGCGGAGGCGGGGCAGCCGCCTCGCGTTGGTCCTCTTCCTGGCGGTGGTGCTGGCGGCCGGCGGCACGGTCGAGACCGACCGCCTCCTGGCCCCCTCGGTGGCGGCGCTGGCCGCCCAGGAGGCGCGGACCTGGGCGGAGGAGGCGATCAACGGCGCCATCCGCCAGGAAGTCGGCTCGCAGCTCCGCTACAGCGACCTCTACACGGTGGTGCGCGGCAGCGACGGGCAGGTCTCCTTCCTCCAGCCGAACACGCCCCGGATCAACGCGCTGGTCAGCGCGGTCACCCTGGATGCCGAGCGGCGGATGGGCAGGCTCCAGCGCCAGGCCATCCCCATCCCGCTGGGTCAACTCTTGCATATTCAGGTGCTGGCCGCCCTAGGACCGGTCATCCCCGTCGCCTTCGAACCCATCGGCCCGGTCTCGGCCGAACTCTCCTCGCGCTTCGAGTCGGCCGGCATCAACCAGACCCGCCACGTGGTCAGCCTGCGCCTGGTCGGACGCGTGGCGGTGGTCATCCCGCCCGTCGTCCGCTCCATCGAGGTGGCCCAGAACGTCCCCGTGGCCGAGGCCATCATCGTCGGCCCGGTGCCGCCCTCCCTCTTCACCTGGCCGGGCGCGCCGGCCACGGGCGGGACGGCGCCGCCCGGCGCGGGCGCCTCGCAGCCGCCGGCGGGCGGAGGCGCGGGCGTCCTGGCCGGCGTGGCCTGGCGGGCGGCCCGGCCGCCGTCGGGCGGTGAAATCCTAGTAAAACAGTAGGCTAAGGAGGGATTCCGCCGCCGGCGGGCGAACCCCGGAGCGGAGAGCCGTCGTGCGCGGGCCAGAGGCCGCCGGCGCGCGGCGGCCGCGAGGCCGGAGGCGCGCGCAAGGCGGGGGCCGGCCCGGCCGGCCCCCGCCGCGCCCGCGCCGGGGCCCGGGCTGCGAAAGGGGAGGAAGCGGATGCGCATCGCGCGGGACATCACCTGGACCATCGGCAACACGCCGCTGGTGGAGCTGAGGCGGGTGACCGACGGGGCCGAGGCGCGCGTGGTGGCCAAGCTGGAGTCCTTCAACCCGCTCTCCAGCGTCAAAGACCGGATCGCGCTAGCCATGATCGAGACGGCCGAGCGGGAGGGGCGGATCGGGCCCGGGACGCTCCTGGTCGAGCCGACCAGCGGCAACACGGGCATCGGGCTGGCCTTCGTCTGCGCCGCGCGCGGCTATCGGCTGGTACTCACCATGCCCGAGACCATGTCGCTGGAGCGGCGCAAGCTGCTGCGGGCGCTGGGCGCCGAGCTGGTCCTGACGCCGGGCGAGCAGGGTATGAAGGGTGCCATCGCCAAGGCGGAGGAGATCGTCCGGCAGCAACCGGGGGCGCTGATGTTGCAGCAGTTCGAGAACCCGGCCAACCCCGAGGTGCACCGGCGGACCACCGCCGAGGAGATCTGGCGCGACACCGACGGACTGGTGGACGCGGTGGTGGCCGGCGTCGGCACCGGTGGGACCGTCACCGGCGTGGGCGAGGTGCTGAAGGCACGCAAGCCGGGCGTTCGCATCGTGGCCGTGGAGCCTGCCGAGTCCGCCGTCTTGTCAGGAAAGGAACCGGGAGCTCACAAGATCCAGGGGATCGGGGCAGGTTTCGTCCCCCCCGTGTTGAACACCGCCATCTACGATGAGATCATCCCCGTCAGTTCCGAGGAAGCGCTGGCCATGGGGCGCCGCCTCGCCCGCGAGGAGGGGATCCTGGCCGGCATCTCCTCCGGCGCGGCTGCGCACGCTGCGGTCCAGGTGGCCCGCCGCCCGGAGATGCGGGGCCGCCTGATCGTGGTCATCCTGCCGGATACGGGTGAGCGCTACCTCTCGACGGCGCTCTTCGCCACGCCCGACGAGGCCTAGGTGCGGCGGGCCGGGCGGGGAGGGGGAGGCGAGGGCAACGGAAGAGCAAGGCCAGAAGGCGGTGGCGGAACGGGTCGAGCGGCTGGCCGGCTGGCTGGAGGCGGCGCGCCGTCGGGCCGGCGCCGAGGTCTATGTGGTGGGGCTGAGCGGCGGCGTCGACTCGGCGGTGACGGCGGCCCTCTGTCGCCGCACCGGTGCCCCGGTGGTGGGGGTGCTCCTGCCCTGCCATTCGCGCCCGGAGGACGAGCGGGACGCCCGCGAGGTGGCCGAGAGTCTGGGCGTCGAGCTGGTGCGGATCGACCTGGCCCCGGCCTACGACGCGCTGCGGACGGCCTGCGAAGCGGCGCTCGGTCCCCAGCCGGAACGCTCCCTCGCCCTGGCCAACCTGAAGCCGCGGCTGCGCATGGCGACGCTCTACTTCGTGGCCAACGCGCGCAACGGCCTGGTGGTGGGGACGGGCAACCGGAGCGAGCTCTACGTGGGCTACTTCACCAAGTACGGCGACGGCGGGGTCGACCTCCTCCCCCTGGGCGGGTTGGTCAAGTCGGAGGTCTATGAGCTGGCCCGCGAGCTGGCGCTGCCTCGGGCGGTGCTGGAGAAGCCGCCGTCGGCGGGGCTCTGGCCGGGCCAGACCGACGAGGGCGAGATGGGCCTGGCCTACGCCGACCTCGACCGCTACCTCCTCACCGGCCAGGCCCGGCCCGAGGTGGCCGAGCGGGTGGAGGCCATGCACCGGCGCTCACAGCACAAGCGCGAGACGCCGCCCGTGGCGCCCGCCTGAGGCTCCGGTGCTATGATCGGTGGGGCAGGGGGCGCGGCGGGGCCGTCGCCCCGCATCGCGCTGCCCCCACGTCGGAGCGGGGGAGGGAGGAGAGCCATGTCGGGCCATTCCAAGTGGCACAACCGCGTCCACCGGAAGTCGCGCCAGGACGCCAAAAAGGGCGCCGTCTACTCGAAGATGGCGCGCGAGATCATGGTGGCCGTGCGCGCGGGGGGGCCCGAACCCGAGAGCAACGCCGCCCTGCGCCTGGCCATCGAGCGGGCCAAGGCGGCGCGCGTGCCGATGGAGAACATCCAGCGGGCGATCCAGCGGGCCTCGGGTGCGGGCGAAGCCGAACAGTATGAGGAGGTCAGCTACGAAGGCTACGGGCCGGGCGGCGTCGCCGTCTACGTGGAGGCGCTCACCGACAACCGCAACCGGACGACCAGCGAGGTCCGCTACCTGTTCACCCGCAACGGCGGGAACCTGGCCGAGGCGGGCTCGGTCGCCTGGATGTTCGACCGCAAGGGCTACCTGGTGGTCAGCCGCGAGGAGAACCCGGTGGGCGAGGAGGAGATCCTGGAGTGGGCGGCCGACGCGGGCGCCGAGGACGTCCGCCTTTCGGACGACGCCTACGAGGTGATCACGGCGCCCGACGACCTGGAGCAGGTCCGCCAGGCGTTGGCGGAGCGGGGGCTCCGCTTCGCCGAGGTCTCGCTCAGCATGCTGCCCAAGACGGAGATCCGCGTCGAGGGCAAGGAAGCCGAACAGGCGCTCCGCCTGCTGGAGGCGCTGGAGGAGCACGACGACGTGCAGAACGTCTATTCGAACCTCCAGGTGGACGAGGAGGAGATGGCACGCCTTGAGGGCTGAGGAGCGGCCTCCGGGGGGAGGCGCCGAGCGCCCGGGGCGACCGGTTTCGACGAGAGGCGGTGGCCGTACGGCCGCCGCCTCTCGTCGTATGATCGGAGCGTCCTATCCAGGCGGTTGCCAGCGGGAGTTGCGCACCCGCCCGGGAGGTGGTGGCGATGCCCTCGTCCGAACCGGAGCCCCAGTCGCGCGGCGGCTGGTCCCCGGACCTGCTGGAGCGGGCCCGCGCCGGCGACGGGCGGGCGCGCGAGGAGCTGATCGCGCGCTACACGCCCTTCGTCCTGCGCGTGGCCGCCCAGGCCAGCGGGCGCTACCTGCGCCTGGGCCAGGACGACGAGGCGAGCGTGGCGCTGATCGCCTTCAACGAGGCCATCGACCGCTACGACCCCGCGCGCGGGGCGGGCTTCCTGCCCTTCGGCCAGCAGGTGATCCGGCGCCGCCTGGTGGACTACTTCCGCTCGCAGGGCCGCCACCCTGAGACCCCCTTCTCCGCGCTGGCCGGCGGCGACGGGGAGGGCGAGGGCGGCTGGGAGCCGGCCGGCGAGCTGGCCGGAGCGGGTGGCGCCCAGGAGGCCGAGGAGCAGGTGGACGAGCGCCTGGGCCGGCGGCAGGAGATCGCCGAATTCGGCCGCGAGCTGGCCCGCTTCGGCCTCTCCCTGGACGAGCTGGTGCGCTCGTCACCGCGCCACCGCGACACCCGTCAGCTCGCCCTGCGGGTGGCCTGGCGCGTCGCCCGCACCCCCGCCTACCGCCGGCGGCTTTTGGAGACGGGCCAGCTGCCGCTGGAGGAGCTGGAGGCCGACCCGGAGCTGGGCGTCAGCCGCAAGACGCTGCGCCGGCTGCGAAGTTATCTGGTGGCGGTGGTCCTCCTTCTGAGCGGAGACTTCCCCCAGTTGCGCGCCTTCCTGCCGCTGGCGCCCGAGGAAGGGTTCTCCGGGGAGGGGCGGAGCGAGCGTGACCGGCATGAGCGCTGAGCGGCGAGAAGCGTCACGGGCGGTGGTCCTGGAACGGCAGGGGCCCTGGGTGGTCCTCCTCACCGGCGAGGGCGAGTTCCGGCGGCTGCGGCTCCCTCCGGGCGCCGACTGGGCGGTGGGCGACGAGGTCCGCCTGGAGGCGCCCGCGCCCGCGGCCAGGCGCTGGCGGCCCGCCTGGGCGGCGGCGGCCGTCGCCGCCGTGCTGCTGGTGGCGCTGGCCGTCCTGGCCCCCTGGGCGCGCCCCGCCGCCTGGGCCTACGTCTCGCTGGACTGGCAGGGGGGCCTGGAGTTCACCACCGACCGCCAGGGGCGCGTGATCGAGGCACGCGGCTTCTCGCCGGCGGCCGAGCAGATCCTCCGGCAGGTGCCCTGGCAGGGCCGCCCGGTAGGCCAGGTGCTGGCCGCCGCCGGCGACGCCGAGATGCGCGCCAGCCGCTCCGGCGGCCCCGCCGCCGGCCAGGCTCCGCCGCCCGTGCTGGTAGGCGTCGCCCCCGCCGGCCCGGGGCGCTCGCTCCAGGCGGTGGAGGTGCAGGTCCGCTCCGCCGCCAAGCGGCTGGAGGGGCTCTTCACCCAGGCGGAGGGGGAGATCCCGGTGGTGCTGGTGGAGGCGCCGAATCCGGGCGCCGCGGCCAGCGACCGGGCGGAGAGCGTCGGCCTCAGCCGGGCGCGGGCGGCGCTGGAGGCGCACCTGCCCGCCGTCGCGGCAGGGGAGGACTGGAGTGCCCTGGCCCGGCAGCTCCAGGCGCTGGGCGTCAACCTCCCGGAACTGGTGGGCGGCCAGGTGCTGGGGGCGGCCGGGGCCGGGCCTGGCGGGCCGAAGCCGGCTGGGCCGCGCCCGGCGAAGCCCGGGAAGGGGCAGCGAACTCCGGAGGAGGAGGGGCCCGGGGCCGCCGGGCCCGCCGGGCCCGCCGCGGATGCGCAGGCCGGCGGCCTCGCGGGCGGTGCCGGCGGGGCGGGCGCGGTCGCGGGGGGAGGCCTTGCGGGCGGGAGCGGCACGGGTGCCGCCGGTGCCGCCGCGGGAGAGCCCGCACGCCCGTCCGAGGCGGTTCGCGGGACGCGCGGGGCTGGCCCGGCGGCAAAGCCGCCGGAGTCTCCCTCCGGCGGGATGGGCGACCGCGTCGCCACCCCCGGCCGGGGCGATGCGCGGCAGTTCGCGGAAGGTCTGACCTTCCTGGCGGGGCAGGGCATCGCTGTGGTCCGCCACGGCGACCGGCTGCGCACCTTCCGCGTGCCGCCGCCGCCCGCCGCCGGCTGCGAGCTCCGCCTCCAGGGCGCCTGGCAGGTAGTCTGGCGGTGCCCGGAGGGGACGGGCGGGAGGGGTGACGGTGCCGGCGGGGCGCCCGGCGAGGGCCGGGCGGGCGCGGCCGGCCGGCTACCGGGCCTCGAGGAGCTGGGGCAGCGGGTGCAGCGCTTGCTGGGCGGCGACGGCGGGGATTAAGATCGCGCCGGTGTGCGCCCGGTGTTGGTGGACGACTTCGACTACGAGCTGCCCGAGGAGCTGATCGCCCAGGAGCCGGCGGAGCCGCGCGACGCCTCGCGGCTGATGGTGCTGGAGCGGGCGACGGGCCGGGTGGAGCACCGCGTCTTCCGCGATCTGGCCGAGATCCTGCAACCCGGCGACTGCCTCGTGCTCAACGACACCCGGGTCCGTCCCGCGCGGCTGACCGGGCACCGGCCCGGCGGCGGCCGGGCGGAGCTCCTCCTGCTGCGGCCGCTCCGGGAGGACGTCTGGGAGGTGCTGGGCCGGCCGGCGCGTCGCCTGCGGCAGGGGGTACGCCTCCTCTTCGGCGGGCCGGGGGCGGAGGAGGCGCAGCTTGAGGCGGAGGTGCTGGCCAACCGCGGCGAGGGTCTGCTGGAGGTCCGCTTCCTCTACCGCGGCGACTGGGAGCGACTGCTGGACGAGCTGGGCCAGGTGCCGCTGCCCCCTTACATCCGCAAGCCGCTCCGCGATCCCGAGCGCTACCAGACCGTCTACGCGCGCGAGCCCGGCTCGGCGGCGGCGCCGACCGCGGGGCTCCACTTCACCGCCGAGCTGCTGGAGCGGCTGCGCGGGCGAGGCGTGCTCCAGGCGACCGTCACGCTCCACGTGGGCGTCGACACCTTCCGGCCCGTGCTGGAGCGGGAGGTGGAGGCGCACCGCATGCATTCCGAGTTCTTCCAGCTGGGCGAGCAGGCCGTGGAGACCATCCGGCGGGCGCGGGAGCAGGGCGGCCGCGTGGTGGCCGTGGGCACCACCGTGGTGCGAACGCTGGAGAGCGCGGCCGCTTCCGACGGGAGCCTGCGGCCGGGCGGGGGCTGGACCGACCTCTTCATCTACCCCGGCTACCGCTGGCGGGTGGTGGACGCCCTGGTGACCAACTTCCACCTCCCCCGCTCGACGCTGCTCATGCTGGTCGCCGCCTTCGCCGGGCGGGAGCGGATCCTGACCGCCTACCGGGAGGCGGTACAGCGGCGGTACCGCTTCTTCTCCTTCGGGGACGCCATGCTGATCCTGTGAGAGCGCCGCGCCGCCAGGGGGCGGCCGGCCGACGCGGCGAGAGGAGCGGGGAGCCATGCGGCCCCGGTGGCGCATGCTGGCAGCCGACGCGGCGAGCCGCGCCCGGGTGGGGGTGCTGGAGACGGCGCACGGCGAGGTGCCGACGCCGGCCTTCATGCCGGTGGGCACGCTGGGTGCGGTCCGCACCCTGGCACCCTGGGAGGTGGAGGAGACGGGCAGCCGCATGCTCCTGGCCAACACCTACCATCTTTTTCTCAGGCCTGGCGCGGAGCGGGTGGCGCAGGCGGGGGGCCTTCACGCCTTCATGGGCTGGCGGCACGCCATCCTGACCGACTCGGGAGGCTACCAGGTGATGAGCCTGGCGCCGCTGCGGAAGATCGACGAGGAGGGCGTCACCTTCCGCTCGCACGTGGACGGTTCGCTCCAGCGGCTGACCCCGGAGGTGGCCGTGCGCGTCCAGGAGCTGCTCGGCTCGGACGTGGCCATGGTGCTCGACGTCTGCCCGCCCTACGGCGTCTCCCGGCGCGAGCTGGAGGAGGCGGTCCGCCTGACCGGCGCCTGGGCCGCGCGGGCGCGGAGGGCCCACGGGAGGGCCGACCAGGCGCTCTTCGGCATCGTCCAGGGCGGCGTCGACCCGGCGCTGCGCCGGCGCGCGGCGGAGGAGCTGGTGGAGCTGGACTTCGACGGCTACGCCCTGGGCGGCCTGAGCGTGGGCGAGCCGAAGGAGCTGATGCTGGCCACGCTGGAGGAGGTGGTGCCGCGGCTGCCGGAGGGCAAGGCGCGCTACCTGATGGGCGTGGGTACGCCGCGCGAGCTGGTGGAGGCGGTCCGGCGCGGCGTCGACCTCTTCGACTGTGTGGAGCCGGCGCGGGTGGCCCGCCACGGCACCGCCTGGACGCGCCGGGGCGTCCTTCGCCTCCTCAACCGCCGCTTCGCCGACGACGGGCGGCCGTTGGACGAGGCGTGCGGCTGCGCCACCTGCCGGCACTTCAGCCGCGCCTACCTCCGCCACCTGCTCAAGGTGGGGGAGAGCCTGGGGCGGCGGCTCCTCACGCTGCACAACATCACTTTCGTGCAAGATCTGATGGCCGACCTGCGAAGAGAGATCGCCGAGGGCCGACCCGCCGGCGGAAGCTGGCTTTCGTGGCCGGAAAACGGCTTGCAAAGCCAGGATTGACAAGCGGAGGAAAGGGCCCTACACAGAGGACGGAGTGAGCGGGTCTTGCCGGAGAGGGTGCCCCACGGGGAGGGACGGATGGCGAGGACGGGCCGGAGGCTGCTGCCGCCGGCCCGCCGGCCGTCGCATCCGGCCCGGCGCGGATGGGGGAGACTGGAACGGGAGGAGCGGTCCGGGGGCTTGCAGGAGCGATTCCTGCAGGCCCTTGGCATCTCCGGGCTCCCGGGCGGCGGGGCGGGCCGGGGGAGGACGGCGCCCCCGGGGAGGGTCGACCCGCTCGCCCGACCGCCGTCGCCGCAGGGCGACTGCCGCGGCGCGGCGGGCGAGGCAGGACCGCGCGCGGCCCCGAAGGGCTGTGGCGGGCCAAGCGAAGGAGGTACGGACGGATGGCCGACCTGCTGGTGAAGGAGACGACCAACCCCTACGAGATCGTCAAGGGACAGATCCGCCACGCCTGCGAGGCGCTGGAGCTGCCGGAGGGCGCCTTCGAGCTGCTGAAGGCGCCCAGGCGCTTCCTGGAGGTCCAGATCCCCGTGCGCATGGACGACGGAAGCGTCCGGCTCTTCACCGGCTACCGCTCGCAGCACAACGACGCGCTGGGCCCCGCCAAGGGGGGGATCCGCTTCCATCCGGCCGTCCATCCGGACGAGGTGAAGGCGCTCTCCATGTGGATGACGCTCAAGTGCTCGCTGCTCGGCCTCCCGCTGGGCGGAGGCAAGGGCGGCGTGGTCTGCAACCCCAAGGAGATGAGCCCGCGCGAGCTGGAGGAGCTGAGCCGGGGCTACATCCGGGCCATCGCGCCCATCGTGGGGCCGGAGAAGGACGTCCCGGCGCCGGACGTCTACACCAACCCTCAGATCATGGCCTGGATGATGGACGAGTACAGCCGCCTGGAGGGGCGGAACGTCTTCGGTCTGATCACGGGCAAGCCGGTCGAGGTGGGCGGCTCGCTGGGCCGGAGCGAGGCGACGGGGCGAGGCTGCGTGGTGACGGTGGCGCGCGCGGCGGAGCGGCTGGGCATCGACCTGCGCAAGGCGACGGCGGCCGTCCAGGGCTTCGGCAACGCCGGCAGCGTGGCCGCCCGCCTGCTGGCCGAGCGCGGCGCGCGGGTGGTGGCGGTCAGCGATTCGCGCGGGGGCATCCACGACCCCGCCGGGTTGGACGTGGAGGCGGTCCTCCGCCACAAGCAGGAGACGGGCAGCGTGGTCGGCTTCCCCGGGGCGCGCGAGATCACGAACGCGGAGCTGCTGGCCCTGGAGGTGGACATCCTCGTCCCGGCCGCGCTGGAGAACCAGCTGACGGGGGAGAACGCAGGCCGGGTGGCGGCCCGCATCGTGGGCGAGGCGGCCAACGGGCCCACCACCCCCGAGGCCGACGCCATCCTCAACCGCAACGGGGTGCTGGTCATCCCCGACGTGCTGGCCAACGCGGGCGGCGTGACGGTCAGCTATTTCGAGTGGGTGCAGAACCTGTATAACTTCTACTGGACGGAAGAGGAGGTCAACCAGCGCCTCGAGGCGATGATGATCCGGGCCTTCGACCGCGTCTACGCCATGCACCGCGAGCGCGGCGTCAGCATGCGGGAGGCGGCCGACATGGTGGCGGTCCAGCGCGTCTACGACGCCATGAAGGCCCGGGGATGGCTCTAGCGCGCGGCTGAAAGGGCCCGGATCGGCGGCGGGGCCGGGCGGCCTCGCCGCCTCGTCGTGCGGCGGGCGCGGGGCGTCGCTCCGGCCGGGCGGCTCGGCCCGCCGGGAAGGGAGGGGGAGGCATGCGCTGGGACGAGGAGGCGCGCGCCGCGCGGCGCGCGTGGGAGGCGTCGGCGGAGGGCGCGCCGCGGCGCCGGGAGCGCTTCCTGACGCCGTCCGGGATCGAGGTGCAGGCGCTCTACACGCCGGAGGAGCTGGCCGGCGACGACTACCTGGAGCGGCTGGGCTTCCCCGGCCGGTACCCCTTCACCCGCGGCGTCCACCCCACCATGTATCGCGGCCGGCTCTGGACGATGCGCCAGTACGCCGGCTACGCCACCGCCGAGGAGTCCAACCGGCGCTACCGCTTCCTGCTGGAGCGGGGGCAGACCGGCCTGAGCGTCGCCTTCGACCTGCCCACCCAGATCGGCTACGACTCCGACCACCCGCTGGCGCGCGGCGAGGTGGGCCGCGTGGGCGTGGCCATCGACACGGTGGAGGATATGGAGCGTCTCTTCGAGGGCATCCCGCTGGACCGCGTGAGTACCTCCATGACCATCAACGCCACCGCGGCCACGCTCCTGGCCCTCTACATCGCCGTGGCCGAGCGGCGCGGCATCCCGCCGGAGAAGCTCTCGGGGACGGTGCAGAACGACATCCTGAAGGAGTACGCGGCGCGCGGCACCTACATCTACCCGCCGGAGCCCTCTATGCGCCTGGTGACCGACCTGATGGCCTTCTGCGCGGAGCGGGTGCCCTCGTGGAACACCGTCAGCATCTCCGGCTACCACATCCGCGAGGCGGGCGCCACGGCGGTGGAGGAGCTGGCCTTCACGCTGGCGGACGGCATCGCCTACGTGGAGGCCGCCACCGGGCGGGGCCTGGAGGTGGACCGCTTCGCGCCCCGGCTCTCCTTCTTCTTCAACGCCCACATGGACTTCTTCGAGGAGATCGCCAAGTTCCGGGCGGCGCGGCGGATGTGGGCGAAGATCATGCGCGAGCGCTTCGGCGCACGCGACCCGCGCTCCTGGATGCTCCGCTTCCACACCCAGACCGCAGGCTCGACGCTGACGGCGCAGCAGCCGGAGAACAACGTGGTCCGCGTCACCCTCCAGGCTCTGGCGGCGGTCCTGGGCGGGACGCAGTCGCTGCACACCAACGCCCGCGACGAGGCGCTGGCGCTGCCCACGGAGGAGAGCGCGCGCCTGGCGCTGCGCACGCAGCAGATCATCGCCCTGGAGAGCGGCGTGGCCGACGTGGTCGATCCCCTGGGCGGCTCCTACTACGTGGAGGCGCTGACGGACCGCCTGGAGAGCGAGGCCTGGGCGCTCATCGAGGAGATCGACCGCATGGGCGGGGCGGTCCGGGCGGTGGAGGAGGGCTGGATGCAGGAGCGCATCCGGCGCAGCGCCTACCGCTACCAGCGCGCCGTGGAGTCGGGCGAACGGCCCGTGGTGGGCGTCAACGTCTACCGCGAAGAGGGCGGGGAGGCCGAGCTGGGGGGCGCCTTGCTGGAGATCGATCCGGCCGTCGAGCGCGAGCAGGTGGAACGGCTCCGCGCCTTCAAGGCGCGGCGCGACGCGGCGGCCGTGGCGCGGGCGCGGGAGGCGCTGGAGCGGGCGGCGCGCGACCCGCACGCCAACCTGATGCCGCCCATCCTGGAGGCCGTGCGGGCGGGGGCCACGCTGGGCGAGGTGGCCGACACGCTGCGCACCGTCTTCGGCGAGTACAGCGCCGCGCGCGAGGCGGGCCTCTGAGCCGGGGCGCGGGCGCTCGGAGCGGGGGGGAGGGCAGGTGGAGGAGCGACCCATCCGCGTGCTGGTGGCCAAACCCGGGCTGGACGGCCACGATCGCGGCGCCAAGGTGATCGCGCAGGCGCTGCGCGACGCCGGCATGGAGGTGATCTACACGGGGCTGCGCCAGTCGCCCGCCATGATCGCCCAGGCTGCGCTGGAGGAAGACGTCGACGTGGTCGGCCTCTCCAGCCTCTCCGGCGCGCACCGCACGCTCTTCCCCGAGGTGCTGCGCGAGATGCGCGCGCGCGGGCTGGGCGACGTGCCGGTGGTGGCGGGCGGCATCATTCCGCCACGCGACGCCGCCGAGCTGGAGGAGGCCGGCATCGCCCGCATCTTCCCGCCCGGGACGCCGCTGGAGGAGATCGTCCGCGCGGTGGCCGACCTGGCGCGGGAGCGCCGGCTGGCGGAGCGCGGCTGAGGGAGGAGGAGCCTGCCCATGGAGAGGCCGGCCCTGGACCACATCGGGGTGGCGGTGAACGACCTGGAGGCGGCACTGGGTGCCTGGGCCGCGCTGGGCTTGGCGCCGGCCCGCGTGGAGGAGGTGGCGGGCGAGCGCGTCCGCGTGGCGCTCCTACCCTTCGCCGGCGGCGGGCGTGTGGAGCTGTTGGAACCGTTGGAGGGGGAGGGGACGGTGGCCCGCTTCCTCGCCCGGCGCGGCCCCGGCCTCCACCACCTGGCGCTGGCCGTGGCGGACATCCGCCGGGCGCTCCGCGAGGCGGAGGCGGCCGGCCTGGAGCCCGTCGACCGCGAGCCGCGGCGGGGGGCCGAGGGCCAGTGGGTGGCCTTTCTCAGGCCGGCGGGCCTCGGCGGGGTGTTGGTGGAGCTGACCCAGAAGGAGACGGAGCCGGAGGAGGAGGAGGCTTGAGCGAGAGAGAGGCGGAGCTGCTCCGCCGCCGGCAGGAGGCGCTGGCCGGCGGCGGCCCCGAGCGCGTCGCGCAGCAGCACGCGCGCGGCAAGCTGACCGCGCGCGAGCGGCTGGAGCTGCTCTTCGACCCGGGCACCTTCCAGGAGACGGGGCAGCTGGCCTCGCACCGGGGCGACGTGGCCGGCCTGGAGGGGCGGAGCGCGCCCGGAGACGGGGTGGTGACCGGCTGGGGCCGGGTGGAGGGACGTCCGCTCTTCGCCTTCGCCCAGGACTTCACCCAGATCGGCGGCACGCTGGGCGAGGTCCACGCCCAGAAGATCCAGAAGCTCCAGGAGATGGCGCTCGGCGCCGGGGCGCCGCTGGTCGGCCTGCAGGACTCGGGAGGGGCGCGCATCCAGGAAGGCGTGGCGGCGCTGGACGGCTACGCCGGCATCTTCCGGCGCAACACCCTGGCCTCGGGCGTCATTCCCCAGATCTCCGTCATCCTCGGTCCCTGCGCCGGCGGTGCCGTCTACAGCCCGGCGCTGACGGACATCGTGGTCATGGTCGAGGGGACCAGCCAGATGTTCATCACCGGTCCCGACGTCATCCGGGCGGTGACCGGCGAGGAGATCACCTTCGAGGAGCTGGGCGGCGCGCGCGCCCACTTCAGCCGGAGCGGCGTCGCCCACCTGGTGGCCCCCGACGATCGCGCCGCGCTGGCCCTGGTCCGCCGCCTGCTCGGCTACTTCCCCTCCAACAACCTGGACGACCCGCCCCGGGCGGAGCCGCGCGAGCCCGAGCCGGAGGCGGAGGCGGCCCTGGCCTCGGTGATCCCCGAGGATCCCAACCGGCCCTACGACGTCCGCCGCGTCATCGACGGGCTGGTCGACGCAGGCAGCTGGTTCGAGCTGCAGGCGGGTTTCGCCCAGAACGCGGTGACCGGCCTCGCGCGGCTGGGCGGCCGCGTCGTGGGCGTCATCGCAAACCAGCCGCGGACGCTGGCCGGCACCCTGGACATCGACGCCTCGGACAAGATCGCCCGTTTCGTCAGGCTCTGCGACGCCTTCAACATCCCCCTGGTGACGCTGGTGGACACGCCCGGCTACCTCCCCGGGCGGGCGCAGGAGCACGGCGGCATCATCCGCCACGGCGCCAAGGTTCTCTACGCCTATGCCGAGGCGACGGTGCCCAAGCTGAGCGTGGTCCTGCGCAAGGCCTACGGCGGCGCCTACATCGCCATGTGCTGTCGCGGGCTGGGGGCGGACGCGGCCTGGGCCTGGCCGGGCGCCGAGATCGCCGTCATGGGCCCCGAGGGGGCGGCCAACATCATCTACCGCCGCGAGATCGAGGCGGCCGAGGATCCGGCCGCAGAGCGGCAGCGGCGCGTCGCCGACTACCGCGAGCGGCTGGCCAACCCCTTCCTGGCGGCCGAGCGCGGCTTCGTCGACGACGTCATCCTCCCGGGCGAGACGCGCCGCCGGCTGATCGGCGCGCTGGAGGCGCTGGAGGCCAAGCGCGAGGAGCGCCCGGCGAGGAAGCACGGGAACGTGCCGCTCTGAACGGCCGGCGTGAGGGAGGGCGAGGGCGGGATGGAGAAGGGCGCGGACGCGCGCGTCGGGGGAGAGACGGTGCCCTCCGGTCCGCTCCTGGCCGCCCTGCTGGCGGCGCTGGCGGCGGCGGAAGCGGAAGAGAAAGAACGGCTCGCGGCGGCGCCCGCCGCCGCGACGGCGGGCGGCGCTCCCGTGGCGGAGGCGCCCCCGGCCGCCTGGCGGCTGGCCGCGCGGCTGGCCGCCACGCGGGCAGGCGAGCGATGGATGCTGATGCGGGGAGGTCGCGGGCGTTGATCCGACGCTATCGGGTGCGCGTGGACGGTCAGGAGTTCGAGGTGGAGGTGGAGAGCCTCGACGCGGCGACGGAGGCCGCGGGCCGGCCGGCGCCGGCCGCGGCCGCACCCCCGGAGCCCGCGCCCGCGGTGGCCGCCACCCCGACGCCCGGCCCGGAGGCGGCCGCGCCGGCGGCGCGGGAGGCGGGCGCGGGCGGCGAAGAGGTGCTGGCGCCGCTCCCCGGCGTCGTCCTGGAGGTGCGGGCCGCGAGCGGCCAGCGGGTGCGGGAGGGCGACGTCCTCTGCGTGCTCGAGGCGATGAAGATGGAGAACGAGATCACGGCGCCGGTCAGCGGCGTGGTCGCCCGCGTCGCGGCCCGGGCCGGCGAGGCGGTGAACACCGGCGACCTCCTCTTCGTCCTGGCTGCCGATTGAAGAGGAGAAGAAGCGCCTGCGCAGGGAGCTCCTGGCCTGGCGGCGAGGGTTGGCGGCGGAGGAGCGGCGGGCCTGGGACCGGGCGCTCAACCGCCGCCTCCTCGCTTGGCCGCCCTTCCGTCGCGCCGCCCTGGTGATGGGTTACGTCGCCTGGCGGGGCGAGCCGGATCTCGCGCCGGCGCTCCGCTGGCGGCGGTGCCGGGGCGGCGCGGTGGCGCTGCCGGCCACCGACCCGGCGACGGGCAGGATCCTGGCCCGCCGCTGGCTCCCGGGCATGGCGCTCCGCCCGGGGCCCCTGGGCATACCCGAACCGCCGCCGGAGGCGCCGGCCGTGGCGCCCGGCGAGGTCGACCTGCTCCTCCTCCCGGGCGTGGCCTTCGACCGGGAAGGCTACCGCCTGGGGTACGGGGGCGGCTACTTCGACCGCTGGCTGGCAGAGCCCGGGCTGCGGGCGGAGAGCGTCGGCGTCGCCTACGCGGGGAGCCTCGTGGAACGGCTGCCGCGCGCCCCGTGGGACCGGGCGGCGGGCTGGCTTCTCACCGAGGCAGCGGGGCCGGAGCCATGCGGGCCACCCGGCCGTGCTCCAGGGCGAAGATGAGCGCCTCCGCCGTCGCCCGGTTGGTCGCGACGGGCACGCCCTGCACGTCGCAGAGCCGGAGCAGCGCGGAGACGTCCGGCTCGTGCGGGTGGGCGGTCAGGGGGTCGCGGAAGAAGAAGAGGGCGTCGATGCGCCCCTGGGCGATCTCGCTCCCCACCTGCTGGTCGCCGCCCAGCGGCCCGGAGAGGAGCCGCTCCACCGCCAGCCCGGTCGCCTCGGCCACCACCCGGCCGGTGGTGCCGGTGGCCACCAGCTGGTGGGCCGCCAGCACCCCGCGATGACGCAGGGCGAAGTCCACCATCTCCGGCTTCCGCCGGTCGTGCGCCACCAGCGCGATGCGCAAGAGCCCCGCCTCCCCGCCGTCAGGCCGGCGAGCCGGCTGTTCTCCGGCCTGCCGGTCCTGCGACGAAGGGCGGTCGCCCTGCCCCTCGGCGACCACCCCCCGTCTCCCTCCGTGCTTCCAGGACTTCGTCTCGGAAACTTTGAAAAGCTGGTGGACGTGGCGGGATTCGAACCCGCTGCCTCTAGCTTGCGATGCTAGCGCTCTCCCAATTGAGCTACACGCCCTCGCGGCGCCCCCCAGTATAGCCGGGGCGCGCGCGGACGGTCAAGCGCGGCACGGCGGGACGCGCTTCGCCGCGCGCCGACGGCGGGCTCCGTCGGCGGCGGGAAGCCGCCGGCGGGCGGCTGCGACCGCCGTCGCCGCGGCGCGCCGCCGCGCGAGCGCGGTCGACGGGCGCCGGCCGTCGGGGCCAGGGGCTCAACGGTGGGGCAGGAGATCCGATCCGTGGGCCGAAGAGGGCGGAGAGTGGAGCAGAGTGGAGCTAAGTGGGAAGCCTGCCTGGGAACGGCGGCGAGAGCGGCGTGCTGATCGGGGAGTACCGCCACAGCCTGGACGCCAAGGGCAGGATGACCGTCCCGGCCCGCTTCCGCGAAGAGCTGGGCAGCCGCGTCGTCCTCACCCGCGGTCTGGACCGCTGCCTCTTCGTCTACCCTGTCCCGGCGTGGGAGCAGTTGCGGGCCGGGCTGGCTCGGCTCCCCTTCACCCAGGCCGACGTCCGCGCCTTCGCCCGGCTCTTCTTCGCCGGCGCCGTGGAGGGCGAGGTCGACCGCCAGGGGCGCCTCCTCATCCCCTCCGCCCTGCGCGAGTACGCGGGGATCGAGCGGGAGATCGCCATCCTGGGTCTCTCCGAAAGGGTCGAGATCTGGTCTGCGGCCGCGTGGGAGGCGTATGCGGCCGGGACGGGCCCCGCCTACGAGGCGGTGGCCGAGCGGCTTTTCGCGCCCGGGGCGACGGCCCCGGAGAAGACGGCTCCCGGCGAGGCGGGGACGGGTGCGCGGGGGTGAGCGACGGTGCAGGATCAGCTCCTGCACGTCCCGGTCCTGCGGGACGAGGTGGTCGACTTCCTGGTCTCCCGGCCCGTCCGCGTGGCGGTGGACGCCACCGTGGGCGCGGGCGGGCACGCCGAGGCCCTGCTCCGGACGGGCCGCGTCCGCTCGCTGATCGGCCTCGATCGCGACACGCGGGCGCTGCCCCTGGCCCGCGAGCGCCTGGCGCCCTGGGCGGCGCAGGTGACGCTGGTCCACGCCAACTTCGCCGACCTCGACGCGGTCCTCTGGGGGCTGGAGAGTCCGCCGGCGGACGCCCTCCTCTTCGACCTGGGGCTCTCTTCCATGCAGGTGGACGAGGCGCAGCGCGGCTTCTCCTACCAGCAGGACGCGCCGCTGGACATGCGCATGGACCCCGGCCAGACCACCACCGCCTACCACCTGGTCAACGGCCTGACGCGCGGGGAGCTGGAGCGGCTTTTGAGCCAGTACGGCGAGGAGCGCTGGGCGGGGCGGATCGCCGACTTCATCGTGCGTGCCCGGGAGCGCGAGCGCATCGCCACCACAGGCCAGCTGGCCGAGATCGTCAAGGCGGCCGTGCCGGCGGCGGCGCGGCGGCAGGGCGGCCACCCCGCCCGGCGCACCTTCCAGGCGCTGCGCATCGCCGTCAACGACGAGCTGAACGCCCTGGAACAGGGCCTGCGCGCCGCCCTTGAGTGGCTGGCCCCCGGCGGACGTCTGGCCGTGATCAGCTTCCACTCGCTGGAAGACCGCATCGTCAAGAGGCGCTTCCAGGAAGCGGTGCGCGCCGGCGGCTGGCGCCTGCTCACCCCCCGGCCGCTCGAGCCGGGCGAGGCGGAGGTGGAGGCCAACCCCCGCGCGCGCAGCGCCAAGCTCCGGGTGCTGGAGCGGAGCGGCGACCCCGGAGACGGTTCTACGCGGGGAGCGGGCGAATAGCGATGCAGGGTAGCCGGGCCGGAAGCGGGCGGGCGGGGCGGACGCTGGAGCGGCCCGCGCCGCCGCCACGACCGGAGAAGCGCCGGCGTCCGGAGGCGCGTCCCGGGCCCGGCGGTACGCGCCGCTTCCTGGCGGCGACGGGCCTGGTCTGGCTCATGGCGGTGGCCGCCGTGGCGATCCACGTGCAGATCACCGGTGCCGGCTACCGGCTGGACCAGGAAGCCGGCCGCCTGGCCCAGCTGCGCCAGGAGGAGACCCTCCTGGCAGCGCGCGTGGAGAGCCTGGCGGCGCCGCAGCGGATCCTGGGCCTGGCGGAGTCGCAGCTGGGCATGGTGGCGCCCCCGGGGAGGCCGCTGCCGCTCCGTCCGGGCGAGCCCGCGGGCCCGCCGCCGGCCGCCGGCGGGCGGCAGGAGGTGGTGCGGCTCCCGCCGCCGCCCGAGCCGTCGCCCGCCCGTGCGGCCGCTCAGGCGTGGTGGGAGAACGCGCTCCGCTTCGCGCGGACGCTCTGGCGGCTGGGGCGGTGAGACGGGGGGGCGGCCGGGCGCCTCCTGGACGCGGCGGGCGTCCCCGGCCAGAGGCGGCAGGTGAGGGGGAGGACGGTGGGGCCCGAAGGAAGGCGCCGGCTGAGCGCGATCCTCTTCGCCGCGCTGACGGCCCTGTTGCTGCTGGCCGTCCGGGTCGGCTACCTGCAGCTCGTGCGCGGTCCCCAGCTGGCCAGGCAGGCGCAGGAGATCCGCACCCACGACCTGCCCGTGGCGCCCAGGCGAGGTTCGATCGTCGACTCGCACGGCGAGCCGCTGGCGGTGGACATCACCAGCCAGACGGTGGTAGCCAACCCGGCGGAGATCCGCGACCCCGCCGGCGAGGCGCGCCGGCTGGCGCCCGTCCTGGGGCTGCCGGAATCGGTGGTGCAGCAGCTCCTCTCGACCCGGACGGAATACCAGTACGTTAAGCGGAAAGTGGACGCCAAGACCGCCCAGGCGGTGCGGGAGCTCAACCTGCCTGGCATCTACCTGACGCAGGAGAGCCAGCGCTACTACCCGGACGGCACGCTGGCGGCCAACGTGCTGGGCTTCACCGGCATCGACAACCAGGGGCTGGACGGCGTCGAGGCCGTCTACAACAAGGATCTCGAGGGGAAGCCAGGCGCCATCCGCCTCCAGTTCGACGCCCGCTCGCAGCCGCTTCCCCAGGCGGGCGCCCGCTACCAGCCGCCGGTGGACGGCCTCAGCCTGGAGCTGACCATCGATCGGACCATCCAGGCCATCGTCGAACAGGAGATCGAGCGCGTCTTCCAGCGCCTCCACCCGCTGGGAGCCTGGGCGCTGGTGATGGACCCCAACGACGGCTCCATCCTGGCCATGGCGCAGCGGCCCACCTTCGACCCCAACCACTGGCAGTCGCTCACCAACCAGCAGTTGCAGCAGCTGAGCCGCGACCTGCTCATCGACAATACCTACCCGCCCGGCTCGGTCTTCAAGCCCGTCACCGCCGCCATCGCCATCCAGAACGGCAAGGTGACGCCCCAGACGCCCTTCTACGACCCGGGCAGCTTCCGCCTCCTGGGGCAGACCATCTCCAACTGGAACGGCGCCGGCCGGGGGGCGACCAACTTCGCCGAGGGCTTTCAGGACTCGGCCAACGTGGTCTTCGCCCAGACGGGGCTGAAGATCGGCAAGCCGCTCTTCTACCAGTACCTGCAGAAGTTCGGCTTCACCCGGACCACCGGCGTCGACCTGCCCGGCGAGGCGGTCAGCATCCTGCCCCCCGAGTCGCGCGCCACCGACCTGGACCTGGCGCTGATGGCCTTCGGCCAGACGCTGACGGTGACGCCCATCGCCATGGCGCGGGCCATCGCCGCCATCGCCAACGGCGGCCACCTGGTGACGCCGCACGTGGCCAAGGCGCTGCTCTCGCCCTCGGGTCGCGTGGTCAAGCGCTTCGACTGGAAGCCCGCCGGCCAGGTCATCTCCGCGCAGACGGCGGCCACGGTGCGGGCGCTCATGGAGCGCGTGGTGCAGGCCGGAACCGGCGTGGAGGCGCAGATCCCCGGCTACCGCATCGGCGGCAAGACGGGCACTTCGCAGAAAGTGATCGGCGGTCGCGTGGTGCCGGGCAAGAATATCGCCTCGTTCATCGGCCTGGTGCCCATTGATCGCCCCCGCCTTTTGATCTACGTAATGGTGGATGAGCCGCAGGGGGTCCCGTACGGCGGCCAGGTCGCGGCCCCGGTCTTCCACGACATCGCCGTCCGGGTGCTCAACTACCTGCAGATCCCGCCCGACACCAGCCCGCAGAACGGCGTCGCGCCGGGCGGGACCGAGCAGGAGACGGTGGTGCCCAACCTCGTCAACCTGGATCGCAAGACGGCCGAGGGGATCGCGCAGGAGAGCGGGGTCGCGCTGCGCTTCCTCGGTACGGGACCGCTGGTGCTGCGCCAGCTGCCCGCCAAGGGTGCCGTGGTGACGCGCGGCAGCACCGTCTTCGCCTACACCGACCCGGCTCCGGGCAGCCCCGCGGCCGCCGGGAAGGTGACGGTGCCCGACCTGCAAGGGCGCCTGCTGGGGGACGCCGCCGACCTGCTGGCCGCGGTGGGGCTGCGCATGGAGGCCCAGGGCGACGGCGTGGTCACGGACCAGCAGCCAGCGCCCGGCAGCCTGGTCGACCCGGGCACGGTGGTGCGGCTCCGGCTGACCCAGCCGCAGGAGCCCGGGGCGACGGGCCCGCCTTGATGTCTTTCATCCCGCGATCTTGGGGGGAACGTCTTGCGACTTTCGGAAGCGCTGGCCCTCTGCGACGTGCGTGAGATCCTCGGGGACGCCTCGGCCGAGGTGACGGGCGTCGCCTACGACTCGCGACGCGTCCGTCCCGGCGACCTCTTCGTGGCCGTCCCCGGCTTCCGGACCAACGGCCACCTGTACGTCCAGGAGGCGGTGGCACGCGGGGCGAGCGCGGTGCTGGCCGAGCAGCCGGTGGCCGCCGGCGGCCGCCCCGTCGCCCTGGTGGCCGACAGCCGCCGCGCCCTGGCCTGGGTGGCCGCCCAGTTCTACGGCCATCCCTCCAAGACGTTGCGTGTGGTGGGCGTGACGGGGACCAACGGCAAGACCACCACCACCTTCCTCGTCCACGGGATCCTCTCGCGGCGCCTGGGCACCGGACTGATCGGCACCGTCACCAACGTGGTCGGCGCCCGGCGCCTTCCGGTGGAGCACACCACCCCGGAGAGCCCGGACCTGCAGCGGATGCTGCGCGACATGGTGGAGGCGGGCGACCGGGCGGTGGCCATGGAGGTCTCCTCCCACGCCCTCAGCCTCCACCGCGTGGAGACCGTGGAGTTCGACGTCGGCGTCTTCACCAACCTCTCCCAGGACCACCTGGACTTCCACGGCGACCTGGAACACTACATCGAGGCCAAGGCGCTCCTCTTCCGCGCCCTGGGGCAGAGCTACTGGGGAGCGCCCAAGGAGGGGCCCAAGGGGGCGGTGCTCAACGCCGACGACCCGGTCAGCGGGCGCATGGCGGAGGTGACCCGGGTGCCGGTCCTGCGCTACGGCCTGAAAGCGACGGCCGACCTGAGGGGCCGGGTGCTGGCCATGGAGAGCGGCTCGACGCGCGTCGCCGTGGAGGGTCTCTTCGGGCGGGCCGAGCTGCGGCTGCCGCTTCCCGGCCGCTTCAACGTCTACAACGCCCTGGCGGCGCTGGGGGCGACCTGCCTTCTCGGCGTCCCGCTGGAGGAAGCCGTGGCGGCGCTGGCGGAGGCGCCGGCGGTGCCCGGACGCTTCGAGCGCATCGAGGGGCCGCAGCCCTTCACCGTGGTGGTCGACTACGCGCACACCCCCGACGGGCTGGAAAACGTCCTGCGGACGGCGCGCGAGCTGGCCCGGGGTCGCGTCATCGTCGTCTTCGGCGCCGGCGGCGACCGGGACCGCGGCAAGCGCCCGCAGATGGGCGCCGTCGCCGCCCGCTGGGCGGACCTGGTGGTGCTCACCTCCGACAACCCGCGCAGCGAGGAGCCGGAGGCCATCCTGGACGAGATCGAGCAGGGCCTGGCCGGCACCGGCGCCGCCTACCTGCGCCGGGCCGACCGCCGCCAGGCCATCCGCGAGGCCATCGCCGCCGCCGCCCCCGGCGACCTGGTGCTCATCGCAGGCAAGGGGCACGAGACCTACCAGATCTTCCGCGACCGGACGATCCACTTCGACGACCGGGAGGAGGCCCGGGCGGCCTTGGCCGACCTGGGCTTCGCCGTGGCCGGGCCGCGGGGCGACCACCCGTGAGGTACACCGCCGCCGAGCTGGCCGCGCTCCTTCCCGGCTCGCGCCTCCTGGGCGACGCCGGCGCCCTGGCCACGGGCGCCGCGGCGGACAGCCGCGAGCTGCGGCCCGGCGACCTCTTCGTCGCCCTGCCCGGCAGCCGGGCCGACGGCCACGACTTCCTGCCCCAGGCCTGGCGGGCGGGCGCCACGGTGGCGTTGGTCCGGCGCGATCCCGGCCCCCTGCCGCCGGGACGCGCGGCGGTCCAGGTGACGGACAGCCGCCAGGCGCTGGAAGAGCTGGCGCGGGCCCACCGCCGCCGCTGGGGCGGCCCGGTGGTGGCCGTCACCGGCAGCGTGGGCAAGACCAGCACGCGCGACCTGGTGGCGGCCGTCCTCGCCACCCGCTTTCACGTGCTGCGCGCCGAGCGGAATTTCAACACCGAGGTGGGCGTGCCGTTGACGCTCCTCCGTCTGGAACCCGGCCACGAGGCGGCCGTCCTGGAACTGGCCATGCGCGGGCCGGGGGAGATCCGCACCCTGGCCCGCATCGCCGAGCCGGAGACCGGGGTGGTGACGCGCATCGCCCCGGTCCACCTGGAGTTCCTGGGCTCCATGGAGGCCATCGCGCGGGCCAAGGGCGAGCTGCTGGAGGAGCTGCCGCCCTCGGGCCGGGCGGTCCTCTCGGCCGATGACCCCTGGCAGGCGTTCATGGCCTCCCTCAGCCGGGCGCCCGTGCTCTGGTACGGCCGCTCGCCGGCGGCCCAGGTCCGCTGCCAGGAGGTGGAGGCCGGCGCCGAGCGGAGCCGCTTCCTCCTCCGCCTGCCCGACGGCCGGAGCGTCCGGGTCGAGCTGCCCCACCCCGGCGAGCACATGGTCTGGGACGCCACAGCCGCCGCGGCCGTCGGCCTCCTCTTCGGGCTGGAGCCGGAGGAGGTGGCCGCCGGGCTGGCGAGGGCCGAGCTGACCGGGCACCGGAACCGCCTCCTGCGCGCGGGCGCCTGGACGGTCCTCGACGACTGCTACAACTCCAGCCCCGCCTCGCTGGAAGCCGCCCTGGCGGTCCTGGCGCGGGCTCCCGGGCGGCGCTGGGCCGTCCTGGGCGACATGCTGGAGCTGGGTCCCGAGGCGGAGCGCTACCATCGCGAGGCGGGCGAGCGGGCGGGGGCGTATGGACTGGCGCTCCTGGTGGCGGTGGGCGCCTGGGCGGAGACCATGGCCGAGGCGGCCCGGCGGGCGGGGGTGCCCGAGGCGATCGCGGTCGCCGACGCCGGGGAGGCGGCGGCGCTGGCGCGGGAGCGCGTCCGCCCCGGCGACACCGTGCTGGTCAAGGGCTCGCGGGCGCTGGAGCTGGAACGCGTCGTCGAGGCGCTCAGCCATGGCGCTTGAGACCTGGCAGGCGGGCTGGTGGGCGCCGCTGGCGCTGGCGGCCGGGCTGGGGCTCGCGGGCACGGTGGCGGTGGTGCCGCTCCTCTTGCCGCTCCTGCGGCGGCGGCGCGTGGGCCAGTCCATCCGGCCGGAGGGGCCGGCCGCCCACCAGGCCAAGGCGGGGACGCCCACCATGGGCGGCCTGGCCTTCATCGCCGCCACGGTGGCGGCCACGCTGCTCTGGGGGCCCTTCGGCAGCGCCGTCGCCGCCGCCCTGCTCCTTTTCGTAGGCCACGGGCTCCTGGGCTGGCTGGACGACGAGTTGAAGGTGGCCCGCCGCCGATCGCTGGGGCTGCCGGCGCGCTACAAGCTGCTCGGCCAGACGGTGCTGGCCGCGCTTCTGGTCTGGACGGTGGAGCGCGAGGGGCTGGGCAGCTGGGTCCAGCTCCCCTTCGTCAGCGCGCGGCTCGACCTGGGGCGGCTCTACCCGCTGCTGGTCTGGCTGATCGTCCTGGCGGCCAGCAACGCCGTCAACCTGACCGACGGGCTCGACGGCCTGCTCAGCGCCACCACGCTGCCGGTGGCGGCCGCATATGCATGGATCGCCGTGGCCGCCGGCCAGGCCGGCTTGGCCGTCAGCCTGGCGGCGCTCTTCGGGGGGTTGCTGGGCTTCCTCGTCTTCAACCGGCATCCGGCGCGGATCTTCATGGGAGACACGGGCTCGCTGGCGGTGGGAGGCCTCCTGGCGGCGGCGGCGGTGCTGACCAAGACCGAGCTCTACCTGCCGCTGATCGGCGGGGTCTACGTGCTGGAGGCGCTCTCGGTGATCGTCCAGGTGGCCAGCTTCCAGCTGACGGGCCGGCGCGTCCTGCGCATGAGCCCGCTCCATCACCACCTGGAGCTGGGCGGCCTGAGCGAGAACGAGGTGGTGGGGCGCTTCATGCTGCTCTCCCTCTTGGGGAGCGCCCTGGGTCTCTTCGCCCTCTGGCTCTCGGGAGGCTGGTAGCGATGCGCGGGCGGCAGCCGCCGGTCGACTTCGGGATCCTGGTGCCGGTCCTGCTGCTCCTGGCCATCGGCCTGGTGATGGTGCTGAGCGCCAGCGCCCCCGAGGCGCTGGTCACCTACGGCGACGCCTACTACTTCTTCAAGCGGCAGCTGGTCTGGGCCCTCCTGGGCGGCGCGGGCATGGCGGTGGCGGCGCGGATCGACTACCCCCGATGGCGGCGCTGGGCGGCGCCGCTCATGAGCGCCACCCTGCTCGCCCTGGTGCTGGTGCTGGTGCCCGGCGTGGGCATCGAGTCGCACGGCGCGCGCCGCTGGCTGGGCTTCTCCAGTCTCAGCTTGCAGCCGTCCGAGATGGCCAAGATGACGGCCGTCGTCTTCTTCGCCCACCTCCTCGCGCGCACGCCGCGCGGGGCGAAGGACGTGGTGCGCGGCCTGCTGCCGGTGGTGGCGGGCGTCGCGGTGCTGGGCGCGCTGATCATGATGGAGCCGGACCTGGGGACGGCGGTCACCATCGCCGGCACCGCCTTCGCGCTGCTGGTGGTGGCGGGGATCTACGCCTCGCACGCGCTGGCGGCCGGGGTGGCGGCCGTGCCGCTCCTGGCCTATCTGATCTTCGGCGAGGGCTACCGGCGGCAGCGCTTCCTCGCCTTTCTCGATCCCCAGGCCGACCCGCTGGGGGCGGGCTACCACATCACCCAGGGCCTCTACGCCCTGGGCGAGGGCTCGCTCTTCGGCAGCGGGCTGGGGAACGGCCTGCAGAAGTACTTCTACGTGCCGGAGCGGCACACCGACTTCATCTTCACCATCCTGGCCGACGAGCTCGGCTTCGTCGGCTCGCTGGCCGTCATCCTCCTCTTCGCCGTCCTGGCCTGGCGCGGCTTCCGCGTGGCGCTGCACGCGCCGGACCGCTTCGGGGCGCTGCTGGCGGCGGGGGTGACGGCGGCCATCCTGGTCCAGGCGGTGGTCAACATCGGCGTGGTCGGCTCGGTCCTGCCCATCACCGGCATCCCGCTGCCCTTCGTCAGCTTCGGCGGCTCCAGCCTCGTCTTCTCGCTCAGCTCGGTGGGGATCCTGCTCAATGTCTCGCGCTACGCCAGGCTCTGAACCGGTCGCCGGGTGGCCCGGCCCCCGTCCCGGCGCGCGGCCGGGCGGGCGCACGCGCCGGATCCTGATCGCGGGGGGCGGCACGGGCGGGCACATCTACCCGGCGCTGGCCGTGGCCCGTGAGCTGGAGCGGCTCGGGTCCGAGCGGCTGGGCGCGGCGCCGGAGATCCTCTACGCCGGCGCCCGCGGCGGCATGGAAGAGCGCCTGGCGGGCGAGGCCGGGTATCGCTTCCTGGGCGTGGCGGCGGGCGGTCTGGTGGGCAAGGGGCCGCGCGAGCTGCTGCGGAACGGCTGGCGCATGGCCGGCGGCTTCCTGGAGGCGCTGGCGCACCTTCGCCGTGAACGGCCGGAGCTGGTGCTGGGCACGGGCGGGTACGCGGCCGCGCCCTGGCTCCTCGCCGCCCTCCTCCTCCGCCTGCCGGTGGCGCTCCAGGAGCAGAACGCCGTGCCGGGAAAGGTGAACCAGTGGCTCGCCCCCTGGGTGCGCGAGGTCTACCTGGGCTACCCCGAGGCGGCCCGTCACCTGCGGGGCCGCACCGTGGTGACGGGCAACCCGGTGCGGGCGGAGGTGCTGGAGGCGGACCGCGAGTCGGCCCGCCGCCGCCTGGACCTGCCGCCGCGCGCACCGGTGGTCCTCTGCGCCATGGGCAGCCGCGGCTCGGCGACGGTCAACCGGCTCCTGGTGGAGCTGGTGACGGGCTGGGCGCGGCGGCCTCCGGGCGAGCCGCCGGCCTTTCTCCTGCTGGCCACGGGGCGTGCCCACCACGCCGCCTTCGTGGACGGGCTCTCCCGCGCGGGCGTGGCGGCGGAGGGAGCGACTCACCGCGTCGTCCCCTACCTGGACGAGATGCCGCTGGCCCTGGCCGCCGCCGACCTGGCCGTGGCCCGCGCCGGCGCCATCAGCCTGGCCGAGCTGACGGCGCGCGGGCTTCCGGCCGTGCTGATCCCCTCGCCCCACGTGGCCTACGATCACCAGCGGGCCAACGCCAGGGCGCTGGCCCGGAGGGGCGCCGCCCTGGTGCTGGAAGAGGAGCGGCTGGAGGCCGGCCTCCTGCGCCGGAGCCTGGAGGAGCTGCTGGCCGATCGCGCGCGCCTCGAGGCGATGGCGCTGGCCTCGCGACGCCTGGGCCGACCCGCCGCGGCCCGGGAGGTGGCGGAGCGGCTCCTCCGCCTCCTTCCCTGAGGCCAGCGGTACCCGCTCCCGGTACCGATCCGAGCCGCGCCGCCCGGCCGGCGGGCGTCCCGCCGGGCCGGCGCATACTGTGCAAGAGGGCCGCGCCGGGGACGAGCCGGAGGGCGGCCGCCGCGGGCCGAGAAGAAGGGAAGCCGATGGAAGCAGGCAGCCGCGCCGGCGCGGGCTGGCACCTGGTCGGGGCCGGGGGGAGCGGGATGAACGGGCTGGCGCTCCTGCTGGCCGCCCGCGGCGAGCGCGTGAGCGGCTGCGACCTGCGCGACTCGCCGGCCCTGGAGGAGCTGGCGGCCGCGGGCCTGCCCGTGGAGGCGCGCCACCGGCCGGAGCACGCCGCCCGGGCCGGGCGCCTCGTGGTCTCCCGCGCCGTCCGTCCCGACCACCCGGAGGTGGAGGAAGCGCTCCGCCGCGGACGGAGCGTGGAGTATCGCGGCGAGCGGCTGGCTGCGCTCTTCAACCCCAGCCGCCGCGGCATCGCCGTGGCCGGCAGCCACGGCAAGTCGACGACGGCGGGCTGGATCGGCTGGGCGCTCCTCCGGGCCGGCCTGGAGCCGGCGGTCTACGTGGGCGCGCGCCTCGGCGGGCTGGGCCGGGCGGCCCTGCCCGGCCGTGGCGACTACTTCGTGGCCGAGAGCGACGAGTCGGACGGCAGCTTCCAGCTCCTCCACCCCTGGCTGGCCGTGGTCACCAACGTGGACGACGACCACCTGGAGCGCTACGGCGGCATGGGCCCCATGGCCGACGCCTTCCGCCGCTTCGTCGACGGCGTCCGCCCCGGCGGCGCGGCCCTGCTCGCGGCCGACGACCCGCTTCTGGCCCGCTTCCGCTCCCCGGTCCGCATCGTCACCTACGGCCTCGGCGCCGGCGAGCTGCGCGCCGTCGACCTGCGTTCCACGCCCCGCGGCGAGGCCTTTCGCCTGCGCTGGCACGGCCGAGACATGGGGGTGTGGCGGATCCGCCTCCACGGCCTGCACAACGTGGCGAACGCGCTGGCGGTCATCGGCGTCCTCGCCCTGGTCGGCCTGGAACCGGAGCGGATCCGGCGCCTGGTGGCCGGCTACCCCGGGGTGGAGCGCCGCCTCCAGCCGCTGGGCACGGCGGCCGGCCGCCGCCTCTACGACGACTACGGCCACCACCCGGCGGAGGTGGCGGCCGTCCTGCGCGCGGCGAGGAAGCTGGCCGGGCGAGGCCGCCTTCTCGTCGTCTTCCAGCCCCACCGCTACAGCCGCACCCTCCGCCTGGCGGAAGCCTTCGGCCCCGCGCTGGCGCTGGCCGACCGCGTCTGGGTGATGCCGGTCTACGCGGCCGGCGAGGAGCCGCTGGAGGGCGCCGACGCGGGGCGCGTGGCGGAGGCGGTACGCGCGGCCGGCGGGCGGGCGGAGCTGGTGGCCGGGGCGGAGGAGGCGGCGCGGGCGGCCGCCGCCGGCAGCCGCACGGGAGACCTCATCCTCACCCTGGGAGCGGGCGACGTGTATACTGTCGCAGCGGAACTCCGGCGGCGGCTGATCGGGGAGAAGGCGGTTGGGAGCGGCGGAACCCTTCGCGGAAGAGATCCGTAGGATAGGCGGGATCCGGGTGGCGGCCGACGAGCCGCTGGCGCGTCACACGACGCTGCGGATCGGCGGTCCCGCCGATTTCTTTGTGGAGCCGGAGACGGAGACGGGGTTGCGCGCTCTTCTCTCTTTATGCAGGGAGTACGGCGTCGATGTGCACTTCCTGGGGCAGGGGTCGAACGTCCTGGTCCCCGACGAGGGTGTCCGGGGCGTGGTGCTTACCACGCGCCGTCTCTACCGCCACTGCACCTTCGCCGGCACGGAGGTGACCGCCGGCTCGGGCTGCGCCCTGGGGCGCCTGGTCCAGCTCTCGCTGGAGCGCGGGCTGGGCGGCCTCGAGCCGCTGGCGGGAATTCCGGGCACGGTAGGCGGCGCCGTCTTCATGAACGCCGGCACCCCCTCGGGAAGCATCGCCGACCGGCTGACCTGGGTCCGCCTCATCGACCTCTCGGGCGAAGAGAGCCTGCTCACGCCCGCGGAGATGGGCTTCGCCTACCGGACGTCGCGCCTCCAGCGGGAGCCTGGCCGCCTGGTGGCCGAGGTGGGGCTGCACCTGGAGCCGGCGCCGCAGGCGAGTACGGAGCTCCTGCGCGCGGCGGCGGCGCGGCGGAGGAAGACGCAGCCGCTGGAGTATCCCAACGCGGGAAGCATCTTCCGCAACCCGCCCGGCGACTACGCCGGGCGCCTCATCGAGGCGGTGGGGGCCAAGGGGCTCTCGGTGGGCGGGGCGCAGATCTCCCCCCTGCACGCCAACTTCATCGTCAACACGGGCGGGGCGACGGCGGCCGACGTCCTGGAGCTGATGCGCATCGCGCGGGGGCTGGTGCGCCAGCGCTTCGGCCTCACCCTCGTCCCGGAGATCCGGCTCTTCGGCGCGCCGCCTGGTGCGGTGGAGCGGCGCCTGGACGAGGGTGGAGGTGAGAGCGGTGGCGCGCTTCCGGATTGAGGGGGGGCACCCGCTGGTGGGCGAGCTGGAGGTGAGCGGCGCCAAGAACGCCGCCCTGCCCATCCTGGCGGCGACGGTGCTGGCTCCCGAGCGGAGCGTCGTCGTCGACGTCCCCGACCTGCGCGACATCCAGGTGATGATCGAGATCCTCAAGGCGCTGGGCGCACGGGTGGAGGTGGGGCGCGTCGACGGCCGCCGCTCGCTGGCGGTGGAGCTGCCCGAGGTGCGGGACTGGGAGCTGCCCGAGGGGCTGACGCGCATGATGCGCTCCTCCATCTTCCTGGCGGGCCCCCTCCTGGCGCGCTGCGGGCGGGTCCGCTTCTCCTACCCGGGCGGCTGCGCCATCGGGCCGCGGCCCATCAACTACCACCTGCAGGCGCTCAAGGCCATGGGCGCCGAGGTGGTGGAGCAGGGCGGATACGTGGAGGCGGTGGCGGAGCGGCTCCACGGCGCCGAGGTCCACTTCGACCAGCCCAGCGTCGGGGCGACGGAGAACGCGCTGATGGCGGCGACGCTGGCCGAGGGCGTCACCCGGCTGTACAACGTGGCCAAGGAGCCGGAGATCCAGGACCTGGCCGCCTTTCTCACGCGCATGGGGGCGCGCGTCGAGGGGGCGGGGACGGACGTGATCACCGTCCACGGGGTGGAGGCGCTCCGCGGCGTCACCCACCGCGTCATCCCGGACCGGATCGAGGCGGGGACGCTGCTGGTGGCGGCGGCCATGACGCGGGGCGACGTCCGCCTGCTGGGCGCGCGGGCCGACCACCTGGCCGCCGCCCTGGCCAAGCTGGGCGAGGCGGGGGCGGAGGTGGAGAGCGGCGAAGGCTGGATCCGCTGCCGGGGGCCGCGCCGGCCGCGGGCGGTAGACCTGCGCACGGCGCCCTATCCCGGCTTCCCCACCGACCTGCAGAGCCCCTTCCTGGTGATGGCCACGCTGGCCGAGGGGACCAGCGTCATCACCGAGGCCATCTTCGAGAACCGCTTCAAGGTGGCCGAGGAGCTCCGCCGCATGGGCGCCGACATCACCGTCGACGGCCGCGTGGCCGTGGTGCGCGGGGTGGAGGCGCTCTCCGGCGCCGAGGTGGAGGCCATGGACGACCTGCGCGGCGGCGCCTCGCTGGTGCTGGCCGGGCTCGCCGCCCAGGGCACCACCTGGGTGACCGGCATCGAGCACGTGGAGCGCGGCTACGAGCGTCTGGACGAGCGCCTCCGGAGCCTGGGCGCGGAGGTGGAGCGAGTCGCCTGAGCCCCCGGGCGGGGGGCCGGGGCGAGGGAGCCGAGCGGGGCCGGCGGGCGGCGCGCGGCGGGCGATGGTAGAATCGGGCCGGTGGCGCCATCGTTCCAGGAGGGAGGAGAGTTGCCCGCTGCACGGCTCCATCGTCGTCCCTGGCCGCTGGGGAGGGAGGCGCGGCGCGCGCCCCGACCCTCCTCGTGGATCTTCCGGGCGCGGCCGCTGCCCCAGCCCGACCAGGTGCGGACGCTCTTCGTACCCGTCCTCTGTCCGCTGGGCGACACGCTCTTCGCCACGCCGGCGCTGCGCGCGCTGCGCCGGCGCTTTCCCCGGGCCGAGGTGACGGCCCTGGCCTGGGCCTCCAACGCCGAGCTCCTCCGCGGCCATCCCGCCGTCGACCGACTCTGGGTGGCGGAGAGCCCGCTCGACCTGGCGCACTGGCTGGTCACCTGCCAGGAGGCGCGCTTCGACCTGGCGGTCGGCCTCTCCAACGCGGGCAGCTGGCTGGCCGCCTTCAGCGGGGCGCGCTGGCGGACCGGCTTCGGCGCCCAGAGCCTGGGCCTCTTCTACAACCTGCCCGCGCCGGACCGGAGGGACGTCCACGCCGTCGACTACGCGCTGGCCGTGGCGCGGGCGACGGGGGCGGAGCCGGAGGAGGAGGCGACGCCCGACGTCCATCCCTCCCCGGCCGACCGGCGCTGGGCGCGCCGCTTCGAACGCCGCTTCCGGCGGCCCGGCCGGCCGCTGGTGGCGCTCCACCCCGGCGGCCGCTTCTTCCCCCAGAAGCGCTGGCCGGCGGCCTCCTTCGCGCGCCTGGCGCGGGAGCTGGAGGAGCGGCGCGGCGCCCGCCTGGTGGTGGTGGGCGGGGCCGACGACGCGGCGGCGGGCGAGGAGATCGTGGCCGCCCTGGCCCGCCGCGAGGACGGCTGCAACCTGGCCGGCCGCCTGGGGCTTCTGCGCACCGCCGCCCTTCTGGCCCGCGTCGACCTCTTCGTGGGCAACGACTCGTCGCCGCTCCACCTGGCGGCGGCGGTGGGGACGCCGACGCTGGCCCTCTTCGGCCCCACCGACCCGCGCAACTTCGCGCCGCGCGGCGAGCGCCACCGCCTGCTGCGCGCCGGACTGGAGTGCTCGCCCTGCATCCACTGGATGGGCGGGGCGCGCGAGTACCTGGCCTCGCGCCGCTACCAGGAAGAGGCACCGGCGGAGTGTATGCTGCGCATCACCCCGGAGAGGGTTCTGGCGGAGGCGGAGGCGCAGCTGGAGCGCTGGGGGCTGAAGGGGTGAGCGGGGTGCGCGTGGCCATGTTCAGCGACAGCTACACGCCCTACGTGAGCGGTGTGGTCCGCTCCATCCTGCTGCTCAAGCGGGAGCTGGAGCGGATGGGCCACGAGGTGACCGTCTTCGCGCCCGACTACCCCGGCGTCTCGCCCGAGGAGGACCGGGCCGCGCACGTGATCCGGCTGCCCTCGCTGCCCGCGCCCACCCAGCCCGACTTCCACGTGCCCATCCCCTGGGCGCCCGGCATCACGCGCCGGCTCCGCCGGCTGGAGGTGGAGGTGGTCCACAGCCACTCGCCCTTCGTCGCCGGCGGCGTGGCGGCCGCGGCGGCGCGGCGGCTGGGCCTGCCGCTGGTCTTCACCTACCATACGCGCTACGACCTCTACACCCATTACGCGCCCATCGACGGCCCGCTGACGCGACGCGTGGTGGCCGAATGGGCCACCTTCTACGCCAACTCCGCCGACCAGGTCATCGCCCCCTCGCCCTCGCTGGCCCGCTGGCTGCGCGAGCAGGGGGTGACGGCGCCGGTGCGGGTGATCCCGGGCGGCATCGACCTGGAGGCGCTCGGCGCCGGCGACCCGGAGTGGCTCCGCCGCCGGCTCGGCCTCGACCCGGCCGCGCGCATCGTCCTTTACGCCGGACGCCTGGGACAGGAGAAGAACCTCGACCTCCTCTTCCGCGCCTTCGAGCGGGTGGCGGAGGCACGGCCCGCCGCCCACCTGGCGCTGGCGGGCGACGGGACGGAGCGGCGCCGCCTGGAGGCCTGGGCGGCGCGGCCGCCGCTGGCGGGGCGGGTCCACTTCCTGGGCACGCTGGCGCCCGAGGAGCTGCGCCACGCCTACCACGGCGCCACCTGCCTCGCCTTCCCCTCCAGTAGCGAGACGCAGGGGCTGGTACTGGCCGAGGCCATGGGCGCCGGACTGCCGCCGGTGGCCGTGGCCGCGCCCGCCAGCCGGGACACCGTCCGCGACGGCGTGGACGGGCTGCTCGTGCCACCGGATTCGGACGAGGCGCTGGCGGCGGCCATCCTCCGCCTGCTGGACGACCCCCGCCTGCGCGCGCTCCTGGCCAGCGAGGCGAGGCGGCGCGCCGAGGCCTTCTCCGCGCGGAGGACGAGCGAGCAGGTGCTGGCCGCCTACGAGGCGGCGCTCGCCTCCGCCCTCCGCCTGTGAGCGCCCGCGCCCTGCGCCGGGGCCTGCTCCTCTCGCTGGCGCTGAGCGTCGCCGGCGTGGTCCTCCTCGTGCTGGCCGGCGGCGGCCGCCGGGTGCTGGCGGCGGTGAGCGAGGCGCACCCCGGCTGGTACGGGCTGGCGGTGGGGCTCATCCTGCTGGCCTGGTGGCTGCGCGCCTGGCGCATCGCGGTCCTGGCCCGGGCCATGGGCCACCGGCTGGCCGTCAGCCGCTCCTGGACCTTCTACCTGAGCAGCGTCTTCGTCTCCCACGTCACCCCCGCCAGCTCGGGCGGGCTGCCGGTGCTGCTGGCGCTGCTGGTGCGGGACGGCATGCCGGCCGGCCGCGCCTCCGCCCTGGTCCTCCTGGAGTCGGCGCTCACCTCGCTGGTCTTCGCGGTGGCCGCGCCGCTCCTCATCCTGGCCGGGCCGGTGGCCCACCTGGCCTCGGGGTTGCGCGCCAGCCTGGCCACGCTGGTAGGCGCTTTCGCCGGCGTCGCCGCCCTGCTGCTGGCGCTCCTCCTCTGGCCCGACCTGCTCGGGCGTCTGGCGGTCCGGGCGGGCGGAAGCCGCCCGCTTCTCCGCCTCCTGGGCCCGGTCCGCGCCGCCCGCTGGCGGCGGGTCGCGCGCCGCGAGGCGCGCCGCTTCACCCTGGCCATGCGCTGGATGGTGGCGCGGCGCTGGTCTGCCCTCCTCGGCACGCTCCTGCTCAGCCTCTTCTACTGGGCCGCCTACCTGGCCATCCTGCCCGTGCTGATGGCGGGGCTGGGTGTAAGATTCACCTGGTATGCACCGGTGGCCGTCCAGCTGCTCTTCAACCTGGTCCAGCCCGCCATCCCGACGCCGGGAGGGAGCGGCGGCGCCGAGCTCCTCTTCGCCTATCTGGTACGGGGGCTGGTCCCGCCCGACCAGGTCAGCCCGCTGGTGCTCCTCTGGCGCTCGGTCACCTTCTACCTGAGCCTGTTGCTGGGCGGCCTGGCCACCATCCTGAGCCTGCGACCGCTGGCGGGACGCCCGCTGGCCGAGCGCCGCGCCCCGTGAACCAGGACGGCTTGGCAAGGCTTGGCGGAGAGGAGAACGACGGTGCGGACGAGCGAGGAGCTGGAGGCCGTGCTGCGCGCCTGGCGCTCCTGCCGCGTGGTGGTGGTGGGCGACCTGATCGCCGACCACTACCTGGCCGGCGAGGTGCGCCGCATCTCGCGCGAGGCGCCGGTGATGATCGTGGAGCAGCAGCAGGAGTGGTACCGGCCGGGAGGCGCCGCCAACGCCGCCCAGGGCGTGCGCGCGCTGGGCGCCTCGGTCACCCTGCTCGGCCTGGTGGGGTCGGACGCGGCCGGCCGCCACCTCCTGGACCTGCTGGCGGCGCAGGGGATCGACACCCACTCCGTGCTGGTCAGCGCCGAACGGCCCACCGCGGTCAAGACGCGCATCCTGGCCGGCGGGCCGCAGGCGCTCCGCCAGCAGGTGCTGCGCGTCGACCGGACGCCCGCCCCGCCGCCGCCGGCCGAGCTGCGCCCGCTGGTCGACCGGCTGGCCCGTCTGCTGGAGGGGGCCGACGCCGTCCTCCTCTCGGACTACGGCCACGGGCTCCTCGTCCCGGAGCTGGTGGAGCGGGTCCGGCAGGTGGCCGCGCGACTGGACGTCCCGGTGACGGCCGACTCGCGCTACCGTCTGGCCGATTTCCGCGGCCTGACGGCGGCCACGCCCAACCAGCCCGAGGCGGAGGCGCTGGCCGGCCGGCCGCTGGACGACGAGGCGGTGCTCCGCGAGGCGGGGCAGTCGCTGCGCGAGGCGCTGGAGCTCCAGACGCTGGTCGTCACCCGCGGCGAGCGGGGCATGACGGTCTTCACGCCCCGGACGGTCCGCCACATCCCGGCGCTGGAGGTGGCGGAGGTCTTCGACGTCACCGGGGCCGGCGACACGGTCATCGCCACGCTGACGCTGGGCCTGGCCGCCGGTCTCGACCCGGTGGAGGCGGCGGAGGTGGCCAACGTGGCCGCCGGCCTGGTGGTGCGCAAGCTGGGCGCCGCCACCGTCAGCCCCGACGAACTGCGGGAGGGATGGCGAGCATGGCTGGCTTCGAGGGGGAGCGGCGTGACGGCCGGTTGAGCCGGGCGCCGGGCGCCCCCGCGGCCAAGCAGGCCTACGTGGAGGACATCTTCGACCGGATTGCGCCGCGCTACGACCAGATGAACCGGCTGATGACGCTGGGGCTCTGGTGGTACTGGCAGTGGTCGTTCCGTCGCCTGGCCGCCATCCAGCCGGGCGACCGCGTGCTGGACGTGGGCTGCGGCACGGGCGAGCTCGCTCTCCTGGCGGCGCGCGCCGCCGGTCGGGAGGGGCAGGTGGTGGGCGTCGACATCGCCGAGGGCATGCTCGGCGTCTGCCGGCAGA
>JAIMAT010000013.1 GCA_023511835.1 Bacillota bacterium
CCGGCGCCGGGCACGGACGAGGCAAGCGGCAGGCGGGCGCCCCCCGCGGGGGGCGCCCGCCGCGCCTTCCGGGCCGGGGGACGGTGGTAGACTGGGGCGCGTGAGGCGAGGCGGGTGGAGGTCTTTCGGCCGCTCTTCCCCTTCCTGCGGCGGGAGCGATGGCACTACCTGCTGGGCGTCCTGGCGCTGGTCGCCACCGACACGCTGGGGCTGGTGGAGCCGGCGCTGATCGGCCGGGCGACCGACGCCATCGTGGGACTACGGCGGGGCGCCTCGGCAGAGCGGGCTTCCGCCATGGCCTCCATCCACCTGTACGTGGCGCTGATCGCGGGGCTGGCGGTGCTGGCGGCGCTCTTCCGCTTCGTCTGGCGGCAGCAGGTGCAGGGCGCCTCGCGAAGACTGGAGTACGCGCTGCGCGACCTGCTCTTCCGGCACTTCCAGCGGATGGGACCGCGCTTCTACGCGGAGCATCGGACGGGCGAGCTGATGGCCCTGGCCACCAACGACGTGCAGGCCGTCCGCTTCGCCTTCGGCAACGGCGTCGTCAACCTGGTCGACTCCGTCTACATCACCCTGGTCACCATCGTCTGGATGGCCGCCTCCATCAGCTGGCGGCTGACCGTGGTCGGGCTGCTTCCTCTGCCGCTCATCGCGCTGACGGCCTGGCTCTTCCGGCACGTGACGCGGCAGCGCTTCGCCGAGGTGCAGGAGAGCTTCGGCGAGCTCTCGGAGCTGGTGCAGGAGAGCGTGGCCGGCATCCGCGTGGTCAAGGGCTTCGTGCTGGAAGCGCGCCAGGCCGAGGCCTTCCGGCGGCGCTCGGAGGAGCTGCGGCGGCGGAATCTGGTCATGGCCCGCGTCCAGGCCCTCTTCCAGCCGCTGGTCCAGGTGCTGAGCGCGCTGGCCACGGTCATCGTCCTGGTCTACGGTGGCTTCCTGGCGGTGACAGGGCGGATCAGCCTGGGCGAGTTCGTGGCCTTCAATCTGTACCTGGGGGCTCTGGTCTGGCCCATGATGGCCATGGGCTGGGTGGTGGGCCTCATCCAGCGCGGGCAGGCCTCCATGGAACGGATCGGCCGCATCCTGGCCGTGCGGCCCGAGGTGGCCGACGAGCCACGGACGCGGCCGGTGACCGGCCTGAGCGGTGCGTTGGAGGTGCGCGGGCTCACCTTCCGCTACGGGCCCGAGCTGCCGCCGGCGCTGGAGGAGGTCAGCTTCCGCCTCGAGCCCGGGCAGGTGCTGGGCATCCTGGGGCGGACCGGAGCGGGCAAGTCGACGCTCTGCGACCTGCTCCTCCGGCTCCACGAGGCGCCGCCGGGGCGGATCTTCTACGACGGCGTGCCGATGGAGGAGATCCCGCTGGAGACGCTCCGCCGCGAGGTGGCCTACGTGCCCCAGGAAGCCTTTCTCTTCGCCACCACGGTGCGCGAGAACATCGCCTTTCAGCCCGAACCGGTGAGCGACGCCGAGGTGGAGCGGGCGGCGCGGCTGGCCGGGATCCACGAGGAGATCCTGGCGCTGCCCGAGGGCTATGCCAGCGTGGTGGGCGAGCGCGGCATCAGCCTCTCCGGAGGCCAGCGCCAGCGCGTGGCCATCGCTCGCGCGCTCGTTCGGCGGCCCCGCCTGCTCGTCCTCGACGACGCCCTCTCCGCGGTGGACGCGGAGACGGAAGCGCGCATCCTCCAAGGGCTGCGCGGCGCCCTGCGCGAGTCCACCACCGTCTTCGTCTCCCATCGCGCGGCGCCGCTGCGCGACGCCGACCAGATCCTGGTGCTGGAGCGCGGCCGGGTGGTGGAGCGCGGGCGGCACGCCGAGCTCCTGGCCCGGGGCGGCCTCTACGCACGCCTCTGGGAAGAGCAGCGGCTGGAGGCGGAGCTGGCCGCAGGCGCGGGAGGCGGGGAGGTGGCGCCGTGAGCCGGCCGGGGCTCGAAGCGGAGCCGGCCGCCGAACGGCTCGACCCGCACGTGCTGGCACGGCTGCTCCGGCTGGCACGTCCGGAGTGGAGGGGCTTCGCGCTGGCTGCGCTGCTGGTGCTCGCCTCCACCGGCGCCAGCCTGGCCCGTCCCTACATCCTCAAGGTGGCCATCGACAGCTTCATCGTGCCCGCGGCGCGGGCCACCCTGGCTCGCTCGCCCGGGGCGGCGCGCCTGGTGGAGCAGGCGACGCACGCCATCCTGCTCCTCGGCCTCCTGCTGCTGGCCGTGGTCCTCGTCCAGTTCCTGGCCGGGTGGGCGCAGACGCTCCTCCTGGCCCGCTCTACGCAGGCGCTTCTGGCGGAGCTGCGCCAGCGGCTCTTCGCTCACCTGCTGGGGATGGAGACGGCCTTCTTCGACCGGACGCCGGTGGGCCGGCTGGTGACGCGGCTGACCAACGACGTGGAAGCGCTCAGCCAGTTCTTCAGCCAGGCGCTGGTCTCCTCGCTCAACGACCTGGCGCTGGTGGCCGGGTCGGTGCTGGTGATGCTCCGCCTGGACGCGCGCCTGGCCGCGGTGGCGCTGGCCCTGACGCCGGCGGTGGCGGCCGCGACCGCGCTCTACCAGTCGCGGGCCCGGCGCGCCTACCGGGAGGTGCGGAGCCGCCTCTCGCGGGTGAACGCGGCCGTGGCCGAGAACGTGGACGGCATGCGCACCGTGCAGATCTTCCGCCGCGAGCGGGCGCAGCACGAAACCTTCGACCGGATCAACCGCGGCTACCTCGAGGCCAACATGCGCCAGCTGCTGGTCTTCTCGGTCTACTTCCCGGCCATCAACCTGCTCGGCTCCTGGGCCACCGCCCTTCTGTTGGCGGTGGGGGCAGCCGCCGTGCTGCGCGGCCAGGTCGACTTCGGCGTCGTCTACGCCTTCATCAACTACGTGCAACAGCTCTTCCGGCCCATCCAGGACTTCGCGGAGAAGCTCGACCTGGTCCAGTCGGCCCAGGCCGGAGCGGAGCGCATCTTCGGCCTGCTGGACAGCCCGCCCGCCCTCCCGGAGCCGGGCGTGACGGGAGCGGCCGCCGTGCGGGCGGCGGGGGAGGGCCGGGCGCGGGTCGCGGGCGGCGCGGCGGACGGCCACGGCGGCGGCGAACCCGGGCGTCGCCGGGGCGGGCAGGGCGGCGCGGCCCTTCGCTTCGAGCACGTCTGGTTCGCCTATCGGCCGGAGCGGTGGGTGCTGCGCGACGTCGACTTCGAGGTGGAGCCGGGTCGCACCGTGGCCTTCGTCGGGCCCACCGGCGCCGGAAAGAGCTCCATCATGAGCCTGGTGACGCGCCTCTACGACGTGCAGGGCGGCCGCATCCTGCTGGACGGGAGCGACATCCGCTCGCTGGACGCGGCCGAGTTGCGGCGTCGCGTGGGCGTGGTCTGGCAGGAAGTCTTCCTCTTTGAAGGAAGCATCGCCGACAACATCCGCCTGGGCGACCCCTCCGTCCGCCCGGAGCGGGTGCGGGAGGTGGCGCGGGCCGTAGGGGCCGACCGCTTCATCGAGCGGTTGCCGCGCGGTTACGAGACACACCTGGCGCCGCGCGGCACGGGCCTCTCCGCCGGCGAGCGGCAGCTGATCGCCTTCGCCCGCGCCCTCTGCCTGGACCCGCCCCTGCTCATTCTGGACGAGGCCACGGCCAACGTGGACACGGAGACGGAGCGGCAGATGCAGCAGGCCATGGCCCGCCTGGCTCGGGGCCGGACGACGTTGCTGGTGGCCCACCGCCTCTCCACCGCGCGGCGGGCCGACCGCATCTTCGTCGTCCAGGCCGGGCGCATCCGCGAGGCGGGCCGCCACGAGGAGCTCCTCGCCCTGCGCGGGCTCTACTGGCGCCTGGCGCGGCTCCAGGCATTCTGAGAGTGGCGTCCAACGGCCGCCCGGCCGCAGGCCGGCCGCGTCTTTCCGTCCCCGGCGGGGCGACCCGGAGCCGCGGGGTTCCTTCCAGGGTGTACGGTGGCCCGCGGGAGGGGCTTCGACTAGGCATCGGATGCGCTCTCCTGCCCGTTCGCCCGGGTCGCGGCCAGCGCCCCCCATGTCTGGTCGCCCACCCTGCCGTCCACGGTCAGCTTCCGGGCAGCCTGGAAAGCCTTGACGGCTCCCAGGGTGCCCTCGCCGAAGATGCCGTCCACCGCCAGCCTGTAGTAGCCGCGGTCGGCGAGGAGCCGCTGCAGCACCTGGACCGCAAGCCCCGTATCGCCCGCGACGAGAAGGGGCAACCCTTTCCCTGCCACGCCCTCTGCCCCCCGGATCCATGCGCGGAGCTCGGCTTCGCTCCCGGCGAACTCGTCGAGGTCGACGCGAACGCGGACGCCCGGCACGCTACCGGCGTTCGACCATTGCCAGAACGTCCAGTCCGTCCATCCGGGGACGGCGCCGGGAGCCGGGGCCGACGTGTACTCCACCAGCCACAGCGGCCAGCGCGCGAGGCGCGGCGGCGCAAGCCGCTGAGTGATGAAGGCCGGCCCGCAGTAGACGGCGACGCGCACGCCGGGGAAGGCGCTCTCGGTGGCCTCGAGGAAGGCCACCGCCCACTCCGTCATGGCCGCGCGGTCGAGCGCTCCCGCCTCCAGGTCGACCGCCAGCATGTCGGGCGGCTCGCCCGCTTTCACGACCGAGGCGAAGTACGCCGCCTCCCGCTCCGCGTCGCCGGGCGTCGCGTCCGGCCGCGCGAAGTGGTAGGCGCCTGCGACGAGGCTGGCCGAGCGCGCTCCGGCCACGTTCCGCGCGTAGGCGGGGTCCGTATAGCCGACGCCCTCGCTGGCCTTGAGGAAGGCGAAGCTGTAGCCCGCGGCACGGACGCTCGGCCAGTCGACCGTCCCCTGCCAGCTGGAGACGTCGACGCCCCGGGCGTGGGTGCGTTGGTGTGCCTGCACGAGGCTCACCTCCGGAGAAAGAAGCAGGGCCGTTGGGCCCCGGTCTCGCCGGCGGCCGGCGCTCTCCGCGGGCCCGGCGCCCCGGAGAGGGGGCCGCCATGGCTGAGGGGCGGGTGACCGCCCCCCGAACAGGCTATGCTTCCACCCGTCGGGGGTGCGGTGCCGGGTCGTTTGCTTCCCGCGCCGCGGGAGGCGTTGCGCCTTGAGGGGATGGGGCGGCACGGAGGGCCCCCTTCGAAACGGAGGAGCGGGGCGGGCCACCGCCCACCCCGCTCCCGGATGAGCGACCGGGCAGGCGGCCGGGCCGGCGCATGCCGCCGCCGACGCCCGGCCCCCCCAGGCCTTCAGAGTTGCATGGCGCCCGGCGCCACGTAGCGGAAGAAGAGGCCGATCAGGATCAGGTAGGCGAGGAGCACCAGCGTCCAGCCCATGTTGTGCCGAATCACCTCGCCCTCGTTGCGCACCAGCCGGCTGGTGGAGACGCCCACGCTGGCGGTCTGCGGGGCCACCGGCTTGCCGATCTCCGAGCCCACCGAGTTGAGCGAGGGCAGGAGCAGCGGCGGGAAGTGGAGGAGGCTCCCCGCCACCGTCTGGATCTGGCCGAACATGGCGTTGGTGGAGGTGTTGCTGCCCGAGAGGGCGACGCCCACCCAGCCCAGGATCGGCGCCAGCACCACGAAGGCCGGGCCCACGCGGGCGAAGCTGTAAGCCAGCGAGGCCGCCATGCCCGAGTAGTTGAAGACGTAGGCGAGGCCGAAGATGAAGAAGGCCACCAGGAGGGCGCCCCACATCTGGCGGAAGGTGCGGGCGAAGACCTGGCCGAGCTGGCGCGCCGAGGGTCGCAGGATGGCGGTGATGACGAGCCAGCTGGCGAGGATGGCGGTGCCGCCGTTGAGGGGCGTGAAGGAGAAGGCCGAGGCCACTTCCTTGTGCGTCACCGAGGAGAGGGCCGATGTGGAGAGCTTGAAGAGCGAGAAGGAGGGCAGGTGGGACCAGGGGCCGGTCCAGGCGACCACCACCACGATCAGCACGATATAAGGAAGCCAGGCCACCAGCGCCTCGCGCGCGCCCCGCGGCGAGGCCGGCGGGTCCGGCGGGTCGACCGCCACCGCACCCGCGCCTGCGGGCGCGGCGCCCGCCACCACGGTCACCGGCCGGCCCCCGGCGCCGATGGGGAGGCCGCCGAAGCCGCGCACCACGCGCGGCCGCCAGAGGCGCAGAAAGGCGTAGAGGACCCAGAAGGAGACCAGCGAGCCGGTCAGGTCGGGCAGGAAGGGACCTACCCACTGCGAGACGGGGTACTGGCCGGCGATGTAGGAGAGCGAGGCGACCACCGCCAGCGGCCAGGCCTCGCGTAGACCCTGGCGCCCGCTGACCAGGTAGATGAGGATCCAGGGCGGCAGCAGCGCCAGGATGGCGACCAGCTTCCCCACCGAGGCGGAGAGGATGAAGGGGTCGATCTGCGTCACCGCGCCCAGGGCCAGGATCGGGGCGCCCAGGGCGCCGTAGGAGACGGGCGCGTTGTTGGCCAGGGCGGCCACGCGGATGGCCTCCAGGTCGCTGATGCCGATGCCCACCAGGATGGGCGCCACCACGGACCACGGGTAGCCGAAGCCCACCAGCCCCTCCAGCAGCGCCCCGAAGGACCAGGCCAGGAGGATGGTCTGCACCCGGATGTCGGCCGTCGCCTCGGCCAGGATCCAGTTCTTGAACCGGTCGAAGGTGCCCGTCAGCACCAGCGTGTTGAAGATGACCAGCCCCCAGAAGGTGATCCAGTCGATCACCCAGGTGCCCTGCAGGGCGCCGTAGAGGTAGGCGGAGAGCGTTCCGCCCAGCGGTGCGCGCCAGACCAGGACGGCCAGGACGATGGTGACCAGGCTGCCGATCAGCGTCGCCAGCCAGGCGGTCACGCGCAGGACGGCCAGGAGAAAGAGAAGCGCCGCCAGCGGCACGAGCGCCGCGACGACGGTCAGACCCAGGCTGCCGGTGGGATTGAGGATCTGCGCGAACACCCGTGCACCCCCTTTGACCGCTAGACGGGAAGCACCTTCCCGGGATTGGCCAGGCCTTTGGGATCCCAGACCTGTCTCAGCTCCGCCTGGAAGCGGAGCTCCTCCTCGCTGTACATCCACCGCATCTCTTCGCGCTTCTCGATGCCCACGCCGTGCTCGCCGGTGATCGACCCCCCTTCCTCCACGCAGGCGCGCAGGATCTCCGAGCCGGCGCGGACGGCACGTTCGCGCTGGCCGGGCAGGCGGTCGTCGAAGAGGATCAGGGGGTGGAGGTTTCCGTCGCCGGCATGGAAGACGTTGGCGATCCGCAGGCCGAACTCGCGTCCGATGGCCTCCACGCGCCCGAGCACGCGGGGCAGCCGGCTGCGCGGGATGACGCCGTCCTGGACGTAGTAGCTGGGCGAGAGGTGGCCCATGGCGCCGAAGGCGGTCTTCCGGTTCTGCCACCAGAGGTTCCGCTCCTCCGGGGAGGCGGCGATGCGCACGTCCTGCACGCCGTTGCGGCGGCAGATGGAGGCGATCTGCTCGGCCTGTTCGTCCAGGCCCGCTTCGAGGCCGTCCACCTCGATGAGCAGGACGGCGCCGGTCCCGGCGGGATAGCCGACGCGGTAGGGCCCCCGCTCGACGCCGTCCATGGCCAGGCGGTCCATCATCTCCATGGCCGCCGGCAGGATGCCGGCCGCGATGACGTCCGAGACGGTCTGGCTGGCCTCGTCGGGCGAGGCGAAGAGGGCCAGCACCGTCCGCACCGCCGGAGGGCGGCGGACCAGCCGGACCACCGCCTCGGTGGCCAGGCCCAGCGTCCCCTCCGATCCGACGAAGAAGGCGGTCAGGTCGTAGCCCGGCAGGTCGGGGGCGGCACCGCCCAGGCGGAGCCGTTCGCCGCGCGCCGTCACCACCTCCAGGCCGAGGACGTGGTTGGTCGTCACCCCGTACTTGAGGCAGTGGCTGCCGCCGGAGTTCTCCGCCACGTTGCCGCCGATGCTGCAGGCCACCTGGCTGGATGGGTCGGGCGCGTAGAAGAAGCCGTAGGGGGCGACCGCCTCGCTGAGCGCCAAGTTGGTCACGCCCGGCTCCACCCAGGCGCGCTCGCTCTCGGGGTCGACGCGGACCAGCCGGCGCAGGCGGACCAGGTCGACCACCACGCCGCCCCGCTCGGCCACCGCGCCGCCGGAGAGGCCGGTGCCGGAGCCGCGGGGCAGCCAGGGGACGCCGTGCCGCTCCAGGAGCCGGACGACACGCTCCGCCTCTTCGCGGTCGTGGGGAAGCACCACCGCCTGGGGACGGGCGCTGAAAACGGTGTTGCCATCGCACTCGTAGGCCAGGAGCCGGCGGGTGCCGGCGAGGACCGAGTCGGCGCCCACGATGGCGGCCAGGCCCGCCACCACCTCGGCGGGCAGGCCGGGCGGGAGGTCGGCGCACGGGGCCGCGCTATCCGGAGCGGCCATGGTCGCTCACCTCCTCGGCCCGGTAGGCCTCGTCCAGCAGGACAACGGGGTGGACCACGCGCAGCGCGCGCCCGCTACGCCGGGCGCCGAGCGCCATCTGAAGGGCGCAGCCGGGGTTGCCCGTGGCCACCACGTCGGCCTCCTCGGGCAGGTCCCGCATCTTCCGGTCCAGCAGGCGGAGAGACATCTCGGGATGGCCGAGGTTGTAGACGCCGGCGCTCCCGCAGCAGCGCGCCGGGTCGCGCATCTCCGCCAGCCGGACGCCGGGGAGGGAGCGGAGGAGGGCGCGTGGCGCTTCGCGGACCCCCATCACGTTGGCCAGGTGGCAGGACTCCTGGTAGGCGACCTGGAGCGTCCCGCCGCCCCGCCCGTCCGCGCCCGCCGGCCGGGCGCGGGGCACCTCCCAGCCGCCCCGGACGAGCAGCTGGCTGACGTCCGTCACCCTGGCAGCGAGCCGCCGCGCCGCCTCCGAGACGGCCGGGTCGTCGGCCAGGAGCTCGGGGTACTCCAGGAGCGCGGCGCCGCAGCCGCCGGCCGTGGTCACCACCCAGTCGACGCCCTCCTCGAGCGCCTCGCCGAAGACGCGCAGGTTTTGCCGGGCCAGCCGGCGGGCCGTCTCCCGGTCGCCCTCGTCGCGGTGGAGCGCCCCGCAGCAGGTCTGCTCGGACGGCACCCGCACCTCGTACCCGTTCCGCGCCAGGACCCGCAGCGCCGCCTCGTTGACGTCGGTAAAGGCCACGTCCTGCACGCAGCCGGTGAAGAGCGCCACCCGCCCCCTGCGCGGCGCGGCCGGCCACGGCTCCGCCCGCGGCGCCCGTTCGCGCAGCGTCCGCCCGGACACCTCGGGGAGGACGGCCTCGAACGCGCGCAGGTGCTCCGGAAGGAGCCCCAGCCAGCCCAGCCGCCGCGCCAGGCGGCTGAGTCCGCTGCGCTGGTAGAAGCGGACGAGGCGGGCCAGGAGCGCCCAGCGGCGGGGGTAAGGCACCAGGTGGCGAAAGAGCAGCCGCCGCCAGAAGGAGGGGCGGCGGGCGGGGCGGAGGGCGGCGCGCGCCTCCTCGATCAGGGCGCCGACGCGCACCCCCGAGGGGCAGACCACCTCGCAGGCCCTGCAGTCCAGGCAACTGTCGACGGGTTCGAGAAGGGCCGCGTCATCCGGCCCGATTCGCCCCTCGGCCGCGGCGCGCAGCAGGTAGACGCGACCGCGGGGGGAGAGCTCCTCCAGCCCCGTCTCCTGGTAGGTAGGACAGGCGGGCAGGCAGAAGCCGCAGTGGACGCAGGCCTCCCAGAGCGCGCGCCCGCCGTGCGCGCCCTCCTCCGGCGGCCTCTGCTCCCGGAGAGCCACCTTTCAGATCCCTCCCACAAAGCGGCCGGGATTGAGCACGCCGCGCGGGTCGAAGCGCGCCTTGACGGCGCGCATCAGGCCGATGGACGGAGGAGGCGTCCCCCACGCGGGAAAACGGGGCCGAAGCCGGTCCGGCGCCTTCTCCACCACGGCCGACCCCCCGAGCGCCTCCGCCCGGGCGCGCCAGCGCCGCAGAAAGAGCGCCCACTCGTCCAGCGCCTCGTCGTCTTCCGCCGGTGAGGCGAAGAGGCGGAGGACGCCGTGGCCGGCGCCGGCGACGCGCGCCGCCTCCAGCCCGGTCTCCAGCGAGGCGGCGAGGAGCGCCGGCAGCTCGGCCAGCGTCACGCCCGCGCGGACCACCAGGCCCGAGCCGGCCGGCAGCTCCTGGTGGAAGGCCCGCCAGAAGGCGTCGGAGGATTCCGCCTCCAGCCGCTCGAGGCCGGGCGCCGCCGCGCCGCCCGTCGCCTCGGCCGCCAGCCGGGCGATCCGCTCCCGCTGGTAGGCGACCCCGGGGGCGTCGCCCTCCAGCGCCACGGCCAGCGTGCTGCGGGCCGGCAGGCCGAGGCGTGCGGCCGCTCCCGCGTCGAGCAGCTCCACGGCGGTGGGCAGGAGCTCGGCCACGATGCGCCTGCGGCCCAGGTCCAGCGCCTCCAGGGGCCCCTCCTCGGCGAGGAGCAGCGTCTCGCGCCGGGCCGGCAGGGGACGGACGCGCAACCAGGCCTCGGTCAGGACGGCCAGGGTGCCCAGCGAGCCGATCAGGAGGCGCATGACGTCGTAGCCGGCCACGTTCTTGACCACGCGTGCGCCGTTGTGCATCACCCGCCCGTCGGGCAGGACGAAGCGGAGCCCCGTGGTCATGTCGCGCGGCGTCCCGAAGGCGAGGCGGCGGGCGCCGGCGGCGCCCGTGGCCAGAAGGCCTCCCACGGTGGCGCCCGGCGCGGCTACCGGTTCCACCGGGAGCCACTGCCCGTGCGCTGCCAGGAAGCGGTTCAGCTCCTCCAGCGGCGTCCCCGCCAGGACGCGGACCACCAGCTCCTCGGGCGCATGCTCGACCACGCCCCGCAGGCCGGCCAGGGAGAGGACGAGGTCGCCGGCGCGGGGCGGCTCGCCCAGGCCCCACTGGCTTCCTCCGCCCCGGGGGAGGACGGCCAGGGAGGCGGCGGTGGCCTCCGCCAGCGCCCGCGCCACCTCCTCCTCGGTCGCCGGCTCGATGGTCCGGGGAGCCCGGGGAGGACCGCCGGCGGAGCCGGGGGAAGGCTCCGCCGGCCTGCCCGGCCGCTCCGGCTGCCGGTCCAGCGAAAGCTGCTCCATGCCCTCACGCTCCCGAGGGCCATCCGGGATGCCCGGGGATTGGCGCTTTCCGGAGGCCGGTCGCTCGCTGCAACAGGTGGGTGGACGAGCATGACGATGGAATGTGATTTCTTGCTATGCAACGCATCTTAGGCGACCGCCGGGAGGGGTGTCAACGGGCCGGAGGCGGCGGAGAACGGTTGTCGTGGGGCGGGGCGGGCTAGACGTGCGACTTTCGTCAAAACGATGCGCATGGAATCGCTTCGCGTCGCCGGCGCGGTGGTTGCGCACCGGCGGCGCAGTCGCGGGAGGGGGCGACCGGCAGGGCGCGAATAGCTATTTTTCGGAGGAAGTTGCCATCGGGCGAAACGACAGGGGGGATGGGCGATGGCCATGGCGCAACGCGCGCTTCCCGATGGGGTGGAGATCCGGGCGGAGGTGACGCCCGCCTTCGCCGAGATCCTGACGCCGGAGGCCGTCGCCTTCGTCGCCCGGCTGGAGCGGGAGTTCGGCGGGCGCCGCCTGGAGCTCCTGGAGCGGCGGCGGGAGCGGCAGGCTGCCTTCGACGCGGGGGCGAAGCCGGACTTCCTGGAGGAGACGCGCGCCGTCCGCGAGACGGAGTGGACGGTGGCGCCGGTGCCGGCCGACCTGCAGGACCGGCGCGTCGAGATCACGGGGCCGGCCTCGGACCGGAAGATGGTGGTCAACGCCTTCAACTCGGGCGCGAGCACCTACATGGCCGACTTCGAGGACGCCAACTCGCCCACCTGGGAGAACGTGATCCAGGGCCAGATCAACGTGCGCGACGCGGTCCGCCGGCGGATCGACTTCACCAGCGAAGAGGGGAAGCGCTACCGGCTCAACGAGCAGGTGGCGACGCTCGTCGTCCGCCCGCGCGGCTGGCACCTGCCTGAGAAGCACATCTGGGTCGACGGCCGGCCGGCTTCGGGGGCGCTGGTCGACTTCGGCCTGGCCTTCTTCCACAACGCCCGTGAGCTCCTGGAACGGGGGAGCGGCCCCTACTTCTACCTGCCCAAGATCGAGAGCCACCGGGAGGCGCGCCTCTGGGACGACGTCTTCACCCTGGCCGAGCAGGAGCTGGGCCTGCCGCACGGGGTGACCAAGGCGACCGTGCTGATCGAGACGCTGCCCGCCGCCTTCGAGATGGACGAGATCCTCTGGGAGCTGCGCGACCACTCGGCCGGCCTCAACTGCGGCCGCTGGGACTACATCTTCAGCAGCATCAAGACCCTCCAGGCGCATCCGGAGTGGATCCTACCCGACCGCGCCCAGGTCACCATGACCGTCCCCTTCATGCGCGCCTACGTGCAGCTGGCCATCCGCACCTGCCACCGGCGCGAGGCGCACTGCATCGGCGGCATGGCCGCCCAGATCCCCGTCAAGGACGACCCGGAGGCCAACGAACGCGCCTTCGCCCTGGTCCGCGCCGACAAGGAGCGGGAGGCGAGCGAGGGCCACGACGGCACCTGGGTGGCGCACCCGGGCCTGGTGCCGGTGGCGAAGGAGGTCTTCGACCGGCTCATGCCCGGCCCCCACCAGATCGAAAGGAAGCGCGACGACGTCCACGTGACGGCCGAGGAGCTGCTGCGCGTGCCCGAGGGGACGATCACCGAGGCCGGCGTGCGCAACAACCTGAGCGTGGCCGTCCAGTACATCGCCGCCTGGCTCGGCGGCCGCGGCGCCGTCCCCATCTTCCACCTGATGGAGGACGCGGCCACGGCCGAGATCGCCCGCACCCAGCTCTGGCAGTGGCTCCACCACCCCAGGGGCATCCTGGACGACGGGCGCCGGGTGACGGGCGAGCTGCTGGAGCGCCTCCTCGACGAGGAGATGGCCAAGATCCGCGCCGAGGCGGGCGAGGAGTCCTTCGCCCGCGGCCATTACGAGGAAGCCCGCCAGATCCTGCGCGAGCTGACCTTCCAGGAGAGCCTCCCCGACTTCTTCACCCTGGCCATGTACGAGCGGCTGCCCTGAGCGGGGCGCCCGGCGGGGCGGACGGCTGCGAGAGGAGGCGGGAGCGGGTGGGTGAGCGGAAGGCGGCGGCCGCCGCCGGCGGCCGCGCCGTCGATCTCTTCCCGAGCTGCATGGTGGACCTCTTCCGCCCGCAGGCGGCGGTGGCGGCCCTCCGCCTGCTGGAGCGGCGCGGCCTGCGGGTCCGTTTCCCCTGGGGGCAGACCTGCTGCGGACAGTTCGCCTTCAATGCCGGCCACGACCGGGAGGCGGCCGAGCTGGGCCGCCGCCTGGTGGAGGCCTTCGAGGAGCCGGGCGACGGGGTGCCGGTGGTGGCGCTCTCCGGCTCCTGCGCCGCCATGGTGCGCGCCGAGCTGCCCGGGCTGCTGGAGCGGGAGGCGCGGGAGCGGGGAGCCGGCGAGGCGGAGGCCCGCGCCTGGCGGGAGCGGGCGGAGCGGCTGGCGGCGCGGGTGGTGGAGCTGAGCCACTTCCTGGCGGGACCGGAGGCCGCGCAGGCGCGGGAGGGGGAGCCCGCCCCTGGAGGGCCGGCGGGCGCGGGGCTGCGCGTCGCCTACCACAACGGCTGCCACATGCGGCGCCTCCTGGGCGTGGAGGAGGCGCCGCTGCGCCTCTTGCGCCAGGAGGGCTTCGAGCCGCTGGAACCTCCGGCGGCCGACCAGTGCTGCGGCTTCGGCGGTCTCTTCTCGCTGGTGGAGCCCTCGCTTTCGGCGGCGATGGCCGACGCCAAGCTGGCTTCGCTGGAGGAGGCGCGGGAGGCCGGGGCGGTGGCGCTGGTCAGCGCCGACCTGGGGTGCCTTCTCCACCTGGGCGGTCGCCTGCGCCGCCGCGGCGACGCCTTCCCGGTGGTCCACCTGGCCGAGGCGGCGGAGCTGGCCGAGAGCGGCCGGCTGAGCGAGGCGGCGCTGGCCCGGGCCTCCGCGCTGGCCGCGCGGGAGGCGCCGGGGAGGCCGGCGGCCGAACGGGCGGGGGGTGGCGAGGGATGAGCGGCCGGCTACCCCGGGCGCCCGCCCCCTGGCCGGTGCGGCGGAGCCGGGCGCTGCTCGAGACGCGGCTGCGCGAGGCGGCAAACCGGGCCACGCGCCGCCTCCAGGAGCAGAAGCGGGAGGCCTACCGGACCTTCCCGCGCGGGGAGGCGATGCGCCGCCGCGCCGTGGAGGCGAAGCGCCGCGCCCTGGGCGACCTGGAGGCGCTCCTGGAAGAGGCAACCCGGCACGTGGAGGCGCGCGGGGGGCGCGTCTTCCGCGCGCGCGGGCCCGAGGAGGTCGCCGGCTACGTGCTGGAGGTGGCGCGGCGGCGGGGCGCCCGGCGGGTGGTCAAGTCCAAGTCCATGACCAGCGAGGAGGTGGAGCTGAACGACCGCCTGGAGGCGGCCGGCCTCGAGGTCCGCGAGACGGACCTGGGCGAGTACATCGTCCAGCTGGCGGGCGAGCGGCCCGCCCACATCCTGGTGCCGGCCGCCCACAAGAGCCGGGCCGACATCCGGGAGCTCTTCGCGCGCGAGGCGGAGCGCACGGGCGAGGAGCCGCCGGCGGGCGACGAGCCGCCGGAGCTGACCGCCTTCGCCCGCCGCCGCCTGCGCGGCGAGTTCCTGGAGGCGGAGATCGGGATCAGCGGGGGCAACTTCCTCGTGGCGGAGACGGGGACGCTGGTGCTGATCACCAACGAGGGGAACGGGCGGATGGTCACCTCGCTCCCGCCCGTCCACATCGCCCTGGTGGGCATCGAGAAGGTGGTGGCCACGTGGGAGGAGCTGGCCGACCTGGTCCAGCAGCCGCCGCTGAGCGGCGTGGGACAGCGGCTCACCTCCTACGTCAGCCTGCTCAGCGGCCCGCGGCGGCCGGGCGAACTGGACGGCCCCGAGGAGTTCCACCTGATCCTCCTGGACAACGGGCGAAGCGATCTCCTGGGCAGCGAGTTCGAGGACGTGCTGCGCTGCATCCGCTGCGGCGCCTGCCTCAACGTCTGCCCGGTCTTCCGCGCCGTCGGCGGCGGTCACGCCTACGGGAGCGTCTACAGCGGCCCGGTGGGCGTGGTGCTGACGCCGCTTCTGGCGGGCCTCGAGCATGCGCCCGAGCTGCCGGAGTCGCTCTGCAGCATGTGCCATGCGTGCGGCGAGGCCTGCCCCATGGAGATCGACCTGCCCGGGCACATCCTCCGCCTGCGCCGCCAGGAAACCCGGCGCGGCCTGGCACCCCGCCTCTTCGACCGCCTCCTCCCGCTCTGGTCCCGCCTCTGGTCGACCCCCGGCGGCTTCCTTCTCTCCGCCCGCCTGGGCCGGCTCGGCCAGCGCTTCTGGCGGCGGGAGGGGCGGCTGACCGGGGCGCCCGGCCCCCTCGCCGGCTGGTTCGTCAGCCGGGAGATGGCGCCGCTGGCCGGGGAGAGCTTCCACGAGTGGTGGCGCCGGAACCGGGGTGAGGCTGGATGACGGGAGAGGAGCTGGCGCAGGCCTTCCGCGAGCGCTGGGAGGCGCTGGGCGGGAGGCTCTTCCTGGCCGGGGATGGCGCCGGGGCGGTGCGCGCCGCCTTCCGCGAGGCCGTGCTCTGGCTGGCGGGCGGCAGCGCGTCGCCCGGACCCCAGGCGCCGCCGGCCCTCCTCTGGTCGGAGGCGGAGCTGGCTCCCCTCGGCCTGGAGGAGGAACTGGCCGGCCTGGGCTTCCGGGCGGTCGCGTGGCGCCTCCTCCCCGGGGAGGCGGAGGGGGAGGGCGCGGCCCGCCTGCGCCGCCTGGCGGCCGAGGCGCCGCTGGGGGTGACCGGGGCGGCCTGGGCGGCGGCCGAGACCGGCACCCTCGCCCTCTACTCGGGGGAGGCCACGGGCCGGCTGGTCAGCCTCCTGCCCGAGGCCCACCTGGCGCTCCTGCGCCGCTCGCGGCTGGTGGCGACGCTGGCTGACGGCTTCCGGCTGCTGGCCGGGGAGGCGGGCCGGCGGGGCGACCTGCCCTCGGCGGTCAACCTGGTCAGCGGGCCCAGCCGCAGCGCCGACATCGAGGGCGAGCTGACCACCGGCGTCCACGGGCCGGCGCGGGTGGCGGTGGTGCTGGGCGAGTGGTGAGCGGGCCGGGCCGGGCTAACATAGGGCGCGGGAGGGATGCGCATGGGCAGGCTCGACGGTCAGAGGATCGCCCTGCTGGTGGGGCCGGGCTTCGAGGACTCTGAGGCGCTTTACCCGTACTACCGCCTCCAGGAAGAGGGCGCGCGCGTCGAGGTGGTGGGCGTCGGGCGCGCGGGCGAGGTGGTCACGGGCAAGCACGGCGTCCCGCTGGCCATCGACCGCCCGGTGGACGAGGCCAGGGCGGAGGCGTACGACGGCCTGGTCCTCCCCGGCGGGCACGGCCCCGACGCCATCCGCACCCACCCGGGGGTGCTCCGCTTCACGCGCGAGTTCTTCGACGCCGGCAAGCCGGTGGCCGGCATCTGCCACGGCCCCCAGATCCTGATCAGCGCCGACCTGGTCCGCGGCGTCCGCCTGACCGGCTATCGGAGCATCGCCCAGGACCTGAGGAACGCGGGCGCCGAGTACGAGGACCGGGAGACGGTGGTGGACGAGCGCAGGCGGCTGGTGACGGCGCGCCAGCCCTCCGACCTGCCGGCCTGGCTGCCGGCGGTGATCGAGCAATTCGCCGCACGGACGGTCGCCGGCCAGCCCGCCCGCTGAACGACCGGCCGGCTTCCGTCTCGCGCCCCGGCCAGCCCCGGCCGGGGCGCCCGCTTCCACGTTTCCCGGGGAATCACCACCACCAGCGTTGCCCCGGGAGCGGCTCCAGCCAGCGCTCCGCCCAGCGCAGGTAGGCCGGCGGCGTCCAGTCGAGCAGCGTGGGGAGCCGGATTCCCAGCGAGACGGCCGCTCCCAGGAGGAGCGCCAGGCTCCAGAGCGCCCAGAAGCAGCGGCGCTCTGCGGCCGGCCAGCGCCGCGGCCCCGGCCACTCCCAGGCGACGAGGAAAAACATGGCCAGCGCGAAGAGCACGCTACTTCCCCCTCTCCGGGCGGCCGTCCGGGGGGGCGCCGGCCGTGACGGCAGTCTTCCGGGACCGCCTCCGCTCCCGGAGCAGGCCTCCCGCCAGGACCGCGGCGGGCAGGAGGACGAGCCCCGCGGAGACGGCGGGCCAGACTGTGAAGAGCCAATCCTGGAACTCCACGTTGGAGCGGAACTCGACGACGGCCAGGACGCCGGTCAGGGCGGCGGCGGGCAGCGTCGCCGGCCGCGGCTGGCGGAGGTCGAAAAGGTCGGCCAGCGCCAGGACGAAGGCGAGGAAGACGAGCCCGAGCTTGGCCAGGCCCAGGGCGAGCCAGACGGCCACCGCCAGGGCGTCCAGATGGGTGAGGAACTCCGCCAGCGCGATCAACCGCGCCGCCTCGAAGACCGGCTGGGGGAACGAGGCCGCCAGCGGGCCGAAGAGGGCCACCGTGACGGCCGCGGTGAGGGCCAGAAGGAGGGCGCCCGCCCCCAGGCCGGCCAGCGCCGCCCCGTAGGCGGCGCGGCGGCCGCCGCGGAACGGGAGGACGTAGGCCAGGACGAAGGACTTGACATAGAACGAGGCGGGCGACACCGCCCCGGCCAGAAGCGGCCTCCAGCCGTGGCCGAAGAGGGGCAGCAGGTACTCCGGGTGCAGGTCGCGGGCCGAGCCCAGGAGGAGGAGCAGCAGCAGACAGAGCCCGCCGCCGACGAGAAGCTGGGCCCAGCGGGCCATCGTCTCCAGGCCCTGCCGGGCGGCCACCACCGGCGCCCAGAGGACCAGCGCCACCACCGCGGGAAGCGGCGTCCGGGGGAGGTTCTCGGCCTGGACGGCGTCGGCCACCTCGCGCGTCACGATCGCGGCCAGAAGGCCGAAGAGCAGGGCGGCCGCGGCGGTGGCGAGACGGCCGCCCAGGGGCCCCAGCTCGGCCGCGGCCTGCTCGCCGAAGGTGGCCCCCGGACTGCGGCGGTCGAGCGCCCCCAGCGCGGCGAGCGGCAGGAGGCCGGCGGGCAGGCCCAGGAGGGCCGCCGCCCACCCGTCCTGCCCGTCCACCCGCGCCAGGATCCGGGGCAGCGTCAGGATGGCCGTGGGGGCGACCACGGCCAAGGCGAGGAAGGCCACCTGGATCTCGTCGACTCCCCAGTCCTCGCGCACGCCACTCCTCACCCTCCGGGCGCGGGGCGGCCACGGCCCGGGGGCAGGCTGCCCACCAGCCTGCCGGGGGAGCGGATGTCGGCCTCCACCCGCACATCGACCGGCAACGAGCGCAGCCCGGCGGGCCAGCCGCGCGCCAGGCCGCCGGCCCAGAGCCCCGGCTGTTGGCCGGCCAGGAGATGGCCGAAGTCCCAGACGTCCGCACCCATGCGCCGCGTGGCCGCCAGAGCGGCCAAAGTACGGTGCCGCACCTCCGCGGCCAGCGCGGTGGAAAGCCGTTCCAGCGAGTCGGGCCGGTCCAACGGGAGTTCTAGCCCGGAGGCCGCCTCCAGGCTGTCGTCGACGTCGATCCGCAGGCGGATCAGCGCCTGTCCCCCGCTTCGCACGGCCCGGCTCCGGACGCCCAGCCGCTCGATGCGCAGCGTCACCGGCTGGCCGCCGTAGGCGAGGGTCACCGGGCTCCCGACGCCCTGCCCGGAGAGCCAGAGGGCGCCCTGCGCCAGGGGGGCGTCGAGCCAGCCGACTAGGCGGTCGCCCGAGAAGACGCCGGCGCCGTCCAGCACGGGCTGGGCGGCCGCCGCCACCGTCGGCGTCCCGCCCTGCGACGGGGAGGGGCGGGGGAGCCCCGGGCGGGCGACGTCTACGGCGGGCGCGAGGAAGCCCCGACCGGCCTCGCGCAGGCGGATAGCCGCCTCAAAGGCGTAGAGGCGCGGCACCCGCCCCTTCCGCAGCTCCTGGTAGAGCGTCTCGGCGGGGATGTCGCGGTAGGGCGGCGCCAGCGAGAGGAGGGGCGCGGCCGTGCCACGGGCGACCAGCAGGTCGGTCCGCAGGCGACTCTCGCGGTTCCGCACCAGGAAGTCCACCACCCCCGCGACGCCGCGCCGTGCCAGCGCCTCTCCCACCACCACCAGGCGCGTCTGCCCCCAGAAGAGACGGCCTGCCGCCTGCAGGTCCAGACGCCCGGCCGCCTCGGCCAGCGTCCGGCCTTCGGCGGAGAGGAGGGCGACGCTGGGCCGACCGCCTCCGGAGCCGCCGCCATCGCCCCCCGGTGTAGCCAGCGACTGCGGCAGGACGATCTGCACCGCCAGCCGGTATCCGTTCGGCGCCGCGTCCACGGCGGCCGCCGCCACGAAGGCGCGGTCGATGATCTCCACCCGGTCCCAGCAGCCGGCGGCCAGGGGTAGGAGCGCCAGGAGCGCGCCGGCGAGGAGCGCCTCCCGGCTCCGGCCCGCGAGGCGCATCTCAGCGGGGGCTCCCGGCGGTGCCCGCCGCGGCCGGCGGCTCGGGCCGCTGGCCCGGCGGCACGGCCACGGGCTCGCCCGGCTCCAGCAGCGCCGGGCGGCGGCGCGGCCACCAGTGCGGCAGACGGAGAAGCGTATCCGCCAGCGCCGCGCGCTTGAGCGGCACCAGGGGGGCCAGGTAGGGCACGCCGAGGGAACGGAGACCGCTGAGGTGGGCCAGGATCACGGCCAGGCCGACGAGGAGCCCGGGCAGCCCGAAGAGCGCGGCCAGGAGCATCAGCCCGAAGCGGAGCAGTCGGACGCCGGCGGCCATCTCCCAGCTGGGCAGGGCGAAGTTGGCGATGGCCGTGACGGAGACCACCACCACGATGGGCCAGCTGACTAGGCCCGAGGAGACGACGGCCTGGCCGATGACCAGCGCGCCCACCACCGAGAGGCTGGTGCTCAGCTTGGGCGGGAGGTGCGTGCCCGCCTCGCGCAGCGTCTCGAAGGCCAACTCCATCAGGAAGGCTTCGATGACCGCCGGGAAGGGCACGTTCAGCCTCGTCCGCGCCAGGTAGAGGGCCAGCACACCCGGCAGCATCTCCGGGTGGAAGGCGATGACCGCGATGTAGAAGGCAGGGAAGACCAGGGCGAGGAGCGTCATGCCGAAGCGCAGGAGCCGGAGGAACGAAGCGATCCAAAAGGACGTGTAGTAGTCGTCCGCCGCCTGCAGGAAGCTCCAGAACGTGGCCGGCAGGATCAGCGCCTCGGGCGAGCCGTCGACCAGGACCGCCAGCCGCCCCTCGTCCAGCGCTGCGGCCACGGTGTCCGGCCGCTCGGTGACCAGCGCGGTGGGGAAGAGGCTGAGCGGCGCGTCCGTCACCAGCTCCTCGACATAGCGGGCGTCCGGCACCTGGGAGAGGCGGATGGAACGCAGGCGGCGCCGCATCTCGTTGACCAGCGCGTCGTCGGAAAGCCCCTGGATCCAGACGAGACAGGCGTCGCTGGCCCGGAGGCCGCCCAGCTTGAGGCGCTCCACGCGCAGACGCGGGTCGTGGACGCGGCGCCGGACCAGGGCGATGTCGTCCTTCAGGTCCTCGACGAACGCCTCCCGCGAGCCGCGGACGGCGGTCTCCTTCTGCGGTTCGCCGACGGGGCGCCGGGCGTGACCCTGCGCCGCCAGCGCGAGCGCGGCTGGGCGGCCCGGCAGGAGCACCAGCACCCGCCCTTCGCCCAGGGCGCGAACCGCCTCCTCCACGCTCCGCGCCGGCCTGGCGTCGGCCGCGTTCCCGCCCGGGCGCCGGGCCGAGATGGCGCCGTAGATCGCCTGATCCAGAAGGCGGCTGTCCACCAGCGAGGAGAACCAGAGGAGACGCCCCTCGCCCCACCCGGGCAGGAGGATCGCCCGCTCGACGAAGTCGGCCGCCCCGGCGCCGCCCAGGAGCGTGCCCAGCAGCAGGGCGTCGGCCTCCGGTCGCCCGCTCAAGGGGCGGTGCCGGCTGAGCTCCCAGAGAAGGGCGACCTCCAGGGAGAGGGCGCGGTGCGCCAAGTCGCTCAACTGGTGCAGCCGGACGATCTCCGCGCGCGGAGCCGTCCTCGCTCCGCCTGCCAGGGACAAGGGGTCTCCACCTCGCCGCCCCTCACTCTCCCACGCGCCCGCCGCCCCTATGCGGCCGCCCCGGCACCTGCGGCCGCCGTGCGCGCGGGGGGCGACCCGGAAGGTGGAGCGTGGGCGGGCTCGAATCGGTACAGCACTTCACCGTCCGCCAGCGGGAGCGGCGCGGACGAGAGCACGGGAGGTGCCGCCGGTGCGGGGTATGGCACGGAAGGAGACGGGCGGGCTGCTGCCGGCCGCGGCGCTGGCGGCACTGCTGACGCTGGCCGCCGCGTGCGGGGGTGGGGGAGGCGGCGGGAGCGCGCCGGCCGCCACCCAGGGGGGCGCGCAGCCGGGAGCGGCGGCCGCGGCCCAGGCGGGCTCTTCCAGCCAGACCTTCACGGGGCCGCAGCAGCCGGCTGCAGGGCCGGCGGTCCACATCCTCGAGCCCTTCGCCGGCTCGACCGTCACCTCGCCCTTCACGGTCCGCCTCGCCGTCGACCAGTTCCGGCCCGGCGCCGGCCAGGACGGCTTCGTCGTCGTCCAGCTGGACGGGAAGACGGTGGCGACCACGGACCAGCTGCAGGTGACCGTGACCGCCTCGCCGGGCAGCCACGCCCTCACCGCCATGCTTGTCGATCCCCAGAAGAAGCCGCTCTCGGGGGCGGCGGCGCTGGTCAACGAGGCCGTCACGGTCAAGTAGACGGACGGGCGGCTCCCGCCCGCCCCTGCTAAACGCCCGCCTGCCGCGAGGCGATGGAGCGGGTGAGGGGTGAGCGCCGTGGCGGGCAAGGAGCCGGCCGCCGGAGGGGCCGCTTGGGGCGGCGGGACCGGCGGGCGCCGGTTTCGCTGGACGATGAGAGCCAAGCTGCTGGCAGCCTTCCTGGCGGTGGACCTGCTGGTCCTGCTGGTGGGGGGGATGGCGGCGGGCGGCCTCGGCGCTGAGTCGTCCGCTTACTCCCTGCTTGCGGAGCGGGCGCAGCGCGTGGAGCTGGCCGCCTGGCAGCTCAACCAGGCCGAGACGGACGCCGAGCGAGCCGTGGCCATGTACCTGCTGACGGACGATCCCAGCTATCAGTCGGCTTTCGAGACGGCGGTCAGCCAGTCGGAGAGCGCCGCCCGCCAGATGCGCGACCTGGCCACCACGGCCGGCGAGCTGCGCCAGCTGGACGAGCTGGAGAAGATGCGGAGCGCCTACCACGCCGAGGCGGGACGGCTCTTCCAGGCGGGTACGGCCGGGCAGCGGGGCGACACGCTGGCCATGATCGGCCAGACGTCCACCCTGCACTCGCTGCGGGTGGTCGTCAGCCAGGGGGCCGACGCCCTGGTGGGGGCCGCCACGCAGGAGGCCCAACGGCTGGAGGGCTTGGCCGAGGCGACGGCGCGACGGACGGTGCTGGCCACGCTGGCCGTGACGGCGGCGGCCATGCTGGTCGCCCTGGGGGCCGCCCTCTGGCTCTCGCGGCTCTTCTCCGCCCCCCTGCGGCGACTGGCCGAGGCCGCGGGTCGGGTCGGCCGCGGCGAACTGGAGCTGGAAGCCGACCTGGGGAAGATCGGCGGCAACGACGAGACGGGCGACTTGGCGCGGGGCTTCGCCCGCATGGTCGAGCGCCTCGGCGCGCTCCTGGGCGGGGTGCGGAGCGGAGCGGAGCGACTGGCGGCGACGGCCCGTGTACTGCTCGGAGCCGCCGACGAGACCGCCCGCGCGGCGGGGGCGATCGGCCAGGCGCTGACGCGGGTGGCGACCACGGCCGGCCGTCAGGCGGAGGCGGTAGAGAGGGCCGCGCGGGCGGTGGCCCAGCTGCGGGAGGCCATCGATCAGATCGCCCTGGGTGCGGAGCGGCAGGCGACACAGGTGGGCGAGGCCTCGCAGACCCTGGAGGCGCTCGGGCAGGCGCTGGCGGCGGTGGCGGAGAGCGGAGGGGAGGCGCTGGCCAGCTCGCGACGGGCCACCGCCTCGGGTCGGGAGGGCGGCGAGGCGGTGGCGGCGACGCTGGGCGACTTGGCGCGCGTGCGCGAGCTTTCCGCGGCAGCCACCGCCGCCGTGCGCGAACTGGGCGAGCGCTCCGAGGAAGTGGGGCGGATCGTGGAGACCGTGGCCGGGCTGGCCGAACAGACGAAGCTCCTGGCGCTCAACGCGGCCATCGAGGCGGCCCGCGCTGGCGAGCACGGGCGCGGCTTCGCGGTCGTCGCCCAGGAGGTGCGGGCGCTGGCTCAGCGCTCCGCGGAGGCGACGCGGGAGATCGCCGAGCTGCTGGGGCGCATGGCCAGCGGAGTGCAGGCGACCTCCGGGGCCATCGCCCAAGTGGACGAGCGGCTCGAACGGGGGGCGGCGGGGGTCGACCGGGCGCAGGCCGCCCTGGAGGCGATCCTCGGGGCCATCCACGAGACCGACGCCGCCATCCGCTCCATCGCCGAGCGCAGCGAGGCGGCCCGGCGCCGTGCCGGCGAACTGGGCGCCGTGATGGAGGGGCTCGCGGCCACCGCAGAGGAGAACGCCTCGGCCGCCGAGGAGATGGCGGCGGGAGCCGCCGAGGTGGGCCACGTGATGGCGGCGCTGATCGCCGACAGTCAGGCTACGGCCGCCGCGGCCGAGGAGGCGGAGGCGGCGGTGGAGGAGCTGGGGGCTTCCAGCCGGGAGCTGCGGCAGACGGGGGCCGACCTGGCGCGGATGAGCGAGGCGCTGGAGGGGCAGCTGGGGCGCTTCCGCCTGGAATCCGGTCGGGGGCCGGAGCCGGCCGGCGGCCCGCCGCCGGCGCCCGCCCCGGCGGCGGCCGAGCCCGCCTGAAGTCTCTCGGTCCGCGCCGTCCCGCCGTCCCCGGCAGGCTTCCTCGCGCCCGCGGGGGCGAGGGGGGAGCCCAGCGAAAATCGCCCGGAGGTGTGATGCCACCGCCCACCGGCGTGGGATCTACGCGGCGCCCGCGGCGGGCTACCCTCGGAACGGGAAGAGGGCCGGGCGGGCGTCTGCGCGCCGGCCCGGCGGGCGCCGGGGGTGAAGGCCGTGCAAATGGCGGCTCTCTGGCCGTGGGCGACCGGGCCGGGCGGGGACGGGGCGGGCAGTCTGGCTCCCGCGGTGGCGGCGGGCGTGGTGGTGACGTTCCTGGCGTGGGCGACGGGGCGGCTCCTGGAGCGCTCCGACGCCTCCTTCCACCAGCGCGAGCTGCGTCGCGTGGAGTCGCTGCTGGGCCAGGAACTGGTGGTGGAGCACCGCTGGGTGACCTGGAGCTACGATGGCCTCGACGAGGAGGGGCGCGCCCTCTACCGCCAGGTGCCGCGCCGCCAACAGTTCACCGGGCGGCTGCTGGCGGTGGAGATCGAGCGCTCCGACGGGCCCGGGAGCGCCGGGGGCGAGGGCGGGCCGTACGGGCAGCGGCTGATCCTGCGCTTCGAGACCGGCGAAGGCGAGCGGACCGTCCGGGTGGAGGGCTTCGGCGGCGTGGAGGCAGGGGAGAAGAGCCTGGCCGTCCTGCAGAGCGGGGACGAGCCCTTCCTGCTCCTCCTCCGCCGGGTGCATCCGTTCTCCGGGACGCCGGCCGCGGGGCGCGGCTGAGCCCGGCGGGGGCCGGCCGCCGGGCTCGCCCTAGGACCCGCGCGGGCCGTCCGCCCCGGCCGGTCCCGCTTCGGCAGCCGTCCCGCCCGCCGGACGGCTCCGTGCCAGCAGCGGTTCCAGAAGACGCGTGAACTCCATGGGAATGACGAACTTGGTGCCCGGACCCTGGGCCATGCCGCGCAGGACGTCCAGGTACTCCAGCGTCATGGTGTTGGCGTCCACGGAGCGGGCCACGCCGTAGATGGCCTCCAGCGCCGTGGCCAGCCCCTCGGCGGCCAGGATCTGCGCCTGCTTCGATCCTTCGGCGCGCAGGATGGCCGCCTGCTTCTCGCCCTCCGCCACCGTCACCGCCGCCTGCTTCTGGCCCTCGGCCTCGGTGATCATGGCGCGGCGTGCCCGTTCGGCGGACATCTGCCGGACCATGGCCTCCTGGACGTCGGCGGGCGGCGTGATCTCGCGGATCTCCACCCGCGTCACCTTCACACCCCAGCCCTCGGTCACCTCGTCCAGCTTCTCGGCCAGCGTCTGGTTGATGTAGTCCCGCCGCGCCAGGACGTCGTCCAGGGTGAGGTCGCCGACCACCGCGCGCAGGTTGGTGGTGGCCAACCCCGTGACGGCGCTGGAGAAGTCGGTGATGCGGACCACCGAGCTGACGGGATCCTCCACCCGCGAGTAGACCAGGAAGTCGATGCCGATGGGCGCGTTGTCCTTGGTGATGGAGGTCTGCTTGGGGATCTCCAGGAAACGCTCGCGCAGGTCGACGGCCATCGGCCGGTCGACGACGGGGATGAGCAGGACCAGCCCCGGACCCCGGTGGCCGATGCACTTCCCCAGGCGGAAGACGACGAGCCGCTGGTACTCCGGCACGATGTGGACGGTGGCGCGCGCCACCGCGACCACCAGCACGAGGAAGATGAGCAGCAGGATCAGGCTGCCGACCGGCACGGACCCCACCCGCCTTCCGGCCGTTCTCACGGATCTCCCTGCTCATTCGCCGTCCGCGCGCTGCGGGCCTGCCGGGCGCACCACCAGCGTCAGGCCGCGCACCGCCACCACCTCCACCTCGCTGCCGGGGGGGAGCGCGCCGGGCGCGGCTTCCTGCCCCGCGGGAGGCGGCGCCAGGACCGCCCGCCAGTCGCTGCCGCCGGCCCGCACCAGGCCGGCCGGCCGCTCGCCGGGCGCCCGCACCGGCTCCAGGACGCGCCCGCGGAGGCCGACAAGCCCGCCGGCACCCAGCGCCAGCGCCGGCCGCCGGCTTCGCCGGACCAGCCAGCCGACGCCGAGGCTGGCCGCCAGCGAGAGGAGCACCAGGCCCCCCACCAGCAGCGGGGCCGGGGAGGGGGCGGGGAGACCGGGGACGCCCGTCGACGGGAAGAGAAAGAGCGAGCCCAGGGCGAAGGCCAGCGCCCCGGCCGCGCTCACGAAGCCGTGCGCCTGCACCTTCAGGCCGACCAGAAAGAGCGCCAGACCAGCCAGGACCAGAAGCACGCCGACGGCGCTGGCGCTGAGCAGCTCCAGCCCGAGGAGGCCGAGGATGGCCGCGATGCCGCCGAGCACACCGCCGGCCAGGTTGGGATGGGCGAACTCCGAGACGAGGCCCCAGAAGCCCAGTGAGAGCAGGAGGAGCGACAGGTTGGGATCGGCCAGGACCTCGGCGGCCTGCGTCCACCAGGGCACGGGGATGAGGCGGACGGAGGCCCCGGCCAGGTCGAGGCGGACGCGCCGCTCGCCCTCCGCCGAGGCGACCACGACCTCGCGGCCGTCGAGTTGGCGGAGCAGCTTCTCCAGGGAGGGCGCCACGGCGTCGACCACGTGCTGGCGGAGCGCCTCCTGGGCGGGCAGGGAGGCGGCGCTGCGAACCGCCTCGGCCGCCCAGGCGGCGTTTCGCCCGTTGCGCTCGGCCCAGGCGGTGATCATGGCCACCGCGTCGGAGGTGACCTTGGCCGCCTCCGTGGGGCTGAGCTGGCTGCCGCCGGCGCCCACCGGGCTGGCCGCGCCGATCTCGGTGCCGGGCGCCATGGCCGCGATGTGGGCGGCGTAGGCCAGGAAGGTTCCGGCCGAGGCGGCGCGGGCGCCGGAGGGGTAGACGTAGACCACCACGGGCACGCTGCTGGCGAGCATGGCCTGGGCGATCTGGCGCATGCTCTCCATGCCGCCGCCGGGCGTGTCCAGCTCCAGCACGAAGGCGGCCGCTCCGTCGCGCTCGGCCTGGCGGATGCGCGCCGTCACCAGGGCGGCGCTGACCGGCTCGACGGCGCCCCGGAAGGCGAGCACCTCCACCAGCGGCCGGGAGTCCGCCGCCCGGCTGCCGGCGGGCGCAACGGCGCTCGCCAGCAACACCCCCAGCAGGAGGGCGGCCAGGCGACGCCCCCGGCGGGGGCGGCGGGCCGCCGGGCGAGACGGGCGGGCGCCGCCGTCCACCTCAGACCACCCGGCGCAGGCGGCCGCTGTCGACGTCGTAGACGAGGCCGTAGACTTCTTCCTTGTAGGGAAGAAAGGGGCTGGCCTGGATGCGCGCCACCGACTGGCGCAGGTCCGCCTCGAGATCCGCGAAGGCGTCGAAGGCGAAGGGCGGCCGGATGCCCACCTCGGCCTCGATCTGCCGGCGCAGGTCGTCGTCGCGGAGGGCGAGCATGCCGCAGCCGGTGTGGTGGATGAGGAGCACCACGCGCGTCCCCAGCAGCCGCTGCGAGACGACCAGGGAGCGGATCACGTCGTCGGTGACGACGCCGCCGGCGTTGCGGAGGATGTGCGCGTCGCCCGGGCGCAGGCCGAGCATGGCTTCCACGTCGAGGCGGGCGTCCATGCAGGTGACCACGGCCAGCCGCCGGGCCGGCGGGGCGGCCAGCCCGCCGTGCTCGAACCGCTCGGCGTAGCGCCGGTTGGCCTCCAGGATCGCCTCGAGCTCCTCCATGTCTCTCACCTCCCGCGGGAGCCGGCGTGCCCCGCCGGTCCCCGCGCCACGGTTCCATTCCGCGGGTCGGGCGCGCTTCCTGCGCGCCGGTAGCGGGGGCCGCCCGCCTGCCGTTGACGGCGGAGGCCGCCGCTCCTATGCTCGAGGCAAATCTGCTGAGCCTTCGGGGCAGGGTGAGGGGGCCGGCCGGACCGGCGCCCGATTCCCGATCGGTGGTGATGCCCCCGCAGGCCTCCCCGGCAGCGGTTCAGCCGCGGCCGGAGGCGGGCGGGGGACGAGCCCATCCGCCTCAACGCGTGATCCGGTGCGAATCCGGGGCCGACCGTACAGTCGGAGTGGGCGAAGGCGTCCGAGCTTCCGGAGGGGGCTTTGGACCCGCTCCGGTCCCCCGAACGCAAGCGATCCGCCGCCGCTCCGCCCCGGGCCTCCGGCCCGGGGTTCGCGCGCCGCCCGCGCCCTGTCCCGGCTCGCTCGGGAGGGAGCCCCATGGGGGTCGAGGAGGCCCGGCCGGAGGCCGGCGGGCAGAAGAGCCAGGGCACGCCGCTGCTGAAGCGCGGCCTGGCGGAGATGCTGAAGGGCGGCGTCATCATGGACGTCACCACGCCCGAGCAGGCGCGCATCGCCCAGGAGGCGGGCGCGGTGGCCGTGATGGCGCTGGAGCGCGTGCCCGCCGACATCCGCGCGGCCGGCGGAGTGGCGCGCATGGCGGATCCGGCCAGGATCAAGGCGATCATGGAGGCGGTCTCCATCCCCGTCATGGCCAAGGTCCGCATCGGCCACTTCGCCGAGGCGCAGATCCTGGAGGCTCTGGGTGTCGACTACATCGACGAGAGCGAGGTGCTCACCCCCGCCGACGAAGAGTTCCACATCGACAAGGAGCGCTTCCGCGTCCCCTTCGTCTGCGGCGCCCGCGACCTGGGCGAGGCGCTGCGCCGGATCGCCGAGGGAGCGGCCATGATCCGGACCAAGGGCGAGCCGGGGACGGGCAACGTCGTCGAGGCGGTGCGCCACCTGCGCCGCGTCAACGCCCAGATCCGGCGCCTGGTCCAGCTCCCCGAGGAGGAGCTGGTACGCGAGGCGCGCGAGCTGGGCGCGCCGCTGGAGCTGGTGCGCGAGACCCGCGAGCGGGGCCGCCTGCCGGTGGTCAACTTCGCGGCGGGCGGCGTCGCCACACCCGCCGACGCGGCGCTCCTGATGCAGCTGGGCGCCGACGGCATCTTCGTCGGCTCGGGCATCTTCAAGTCGGCCGACCCCGCCCGGCGGGCCCGCGCCATCGTCCTGGCCACCACCCACTACGACGATCCGCAGGTGCTGGCGGAGGTCTCGCAGGAGCTGGGCGAGGCCATGCCGGGCATCGACACCGCCGCCCTGGAGCCCGCGCAGCGGATGCAGGAGCGGGGGATCTAGGCGTGGAGGAGAGGCTCTCGCGGCCGCCGGTGGGAGTGCTGGACCTCCAGGGCGACGTCCGCGAACACGTGCGGGCGCTGGAGCAGGCGGGCGCCGAGGTGCGCCGCGTCAAGCGCCCGGAGCAGCTGGCGGGCCTCCGCGGACTGGTCCTGCCGGGAGGCGAGAGCACCACGCTGCGCCGCTTCCTCGCCCAGGACGGCTGGGAGGGGGCGCTGCGCGCGGCCGCCGGAGCGGGGATGGGCCTCCTGGGCACCTGCGCCGGCGCCATCCTCATGGCCGAGGAGGTGGAGGGGGAGGAAGCGGGACCGCTGGCGGTCCTCCCCGTCGCGGTGCGGCGGAATGCCTACGGGCGGCAGGTGGACTCCTTCGTGGCGCGCCTGGAGCCGGCCGAGCTGGCGCCAGAGCTGGCCGGCTCGCCGCCGACGCCGCTGGAGGCGGTCTTCATCCGCGCCCCGCGCTTCGTCCGGCTGCGCCCGGGCGAGGTGCAGGTGCTGGCCCGCTGGCAGGGGGAGCCGGTCCTGGTGCGGCGGGGACGCTGGCTGGCGGCCACCTTCCATCCGGAGCTGACGGAGGACTTGCGCGTCCACCGCCTCTGGCTCGAGCTGCTCTCGGCCTGAGCGCCGGACGGAGGTAGGATGGCCCCGGGGGTGGCGGGATGACGGCGGGCGGCCTCGTCGATCTGGTCGTCCTGCTCTTTCTCGTGCTGCAGGCGGCCTCCGGTCTCCAGGCCGGCTTCCTGCTGGCCGCCTCCGGGCTGGCCGGCCGGCTCCTGGGACTCTACCTGGCCTGGAGGCTGGCGCCGGTCCTGGCCGGCGGCGGTGCCGGCCAGTCGGCGGCCGCGCGCCTGGCGGCCTGGCTGGAGAGCCAGCTGGGCGGACTGGTGGCGGCCCAGGCGGGGCAGGCCGCCCGCTTCCTCGTCTGGATCTTCGCCTTCGCCCTGGTGCTGGTCGTGGTGGAGCTGGTGGTGGAGGTGGTCGGCCGCCTCCTGCACGGGACGGTGGGGCGGCTGCCGGGCTTCTCCCTGCTGGACCGGGTGGGCGGCGCGGCGCTCCAGCTGGCGGGCGCCGCGGTGATGGTGGCGGTCCTGGCCGACCTGGCGCTGCAGGCGGCCGGCCCGCTCCACCTCGCCGGCCTGTCGGCGGCGCTGCGCCACTCGCAGGTGGTGCAGGTGCTGGCCCCCCTCGGCCACAGCCTCCTCTCCCTCGGCCCGCAGCAGGCGCTGGATGCCTTCCGCCTTCTCCCCTGAGCCGCTGAGCCGCCCCTGAGCCGCGCGCGGGAAGGGGAGGGCGACCTCGCCGGCTAAGCCCTCCTGGCGGGAGGGATGTTCTTGTCGTCCGAGGCCGGGAAGGTGGTCATCCGCGGCGGGCGTCTCGTCGACACGCGCGCCGGCAGGGTGCTCGAGGGCTGGGGAGTGGTGCTGGACGCCGCCAGCGGGCGGATCGAGGCGGCGGGACCGCTGGCTGCGCTCCGCTACCCGGAGGGCGCGCAGGTCCTGGAGGCGGGCGAGGCCACGCTCCTCCCGGGGCTGATCGACGCCCACGTCCACCTGACCGCCACCGCGGAGGCCGGGCCGGCGGCGCTCCTGGCCGAGATGCGGCGGAGCGTGCCCCAGCTGACGCTCCTGGCGGCCGAGAACGCGCGGAAGACGGTGGAAGCAGGCTTCACCACCGTCCGCGACGCCGGCGACGCGGCCGGCGTGGTGGTCCACGCCATCCGGGACGCCGTCGAGGAGGGCCGTCTTCCGGGGCCGAGGATCCGCTCCTCAGGCTACCCCCTCTCCATCACCGGCGGGCACGGCGACATCGCCAACGGCTGGCCGGAGGACGTGCTCTTTCTGCGACGGCGCGTGGCCGACGGCGTCGACGAGGTGCGGAGGGCGGCGCGCGAGGAGCTCCGGCGCGGCGCGGACCAGTTGAAGCTGATGGCCTCCGGCGGCGTCATGTCCGAGGGCGACAGCCCGCGGGCGCGGGGCTTCACGGAGGAGGAGATGCGCGCCGCGGTGGAGGAGGCGCACAACGTGGGCAAGCCGGTGATGGCGCACGCCCAGGCCACTGGCGGCATCCGCAACGCCCTCCGCGCCGGCGTCGACTCGGTGGAGCACGGCTTCTTCTTCGACGACGAGTGCGTCGAACTGTTGCAGGCGCGGGGCGCCTGGCTGGTGCCCACGCTGGTGGCGGTCCGCCGGATCCTGGAGCACGGCGAGCGGGGCGGCATCCCCGCCGCCAACGTGGCCAAGGCGCGCCTGGGGGCCGAGGCGCACCTGGAGAGCTTCCGCCGCGTCCGCGAGGCGGGCGGGCGCATCGCGTTGGGCACCGACGCCGGCACGCCCTTCAACCCGAACGGTGCCAACGCCGCGGAGCTCGGCCTCATGGTGGAGGCCGGGATGACGCCCATGGAGGCGCTGGTGGCGGCGACGCGCAGCGGCGCGGAGCTGCTCGGGGTGGAGGCGGGCATTCTGGAGCCGGGGCGGTGGGCGGACGTGCTGGTGGTGCGCGGCGACCCGCTGGCCGACATCCGCCTTCTGGAAGATCGCTCCAACATCCTGGCGGTCTTCAAGGCCGGGCGGCCGGTCTTCCTGCGCGACGTGGAGCTCCGGCCGGCCGGGGCGCCGGGCGGCGGGCCGCAGGTGGCGGCCGGCCGGGGGGCGTGAGATCCGCGCGCGCGCGGGCGCGGCCGGCCGAGGGCACGGGCCGCGCCCTGGCCAGCCTGCTGGCGGCGCTCCTGGTCGGGCTGGCGGTGGCGGCCTGGCCCGGCCTGCCGGGTGGCGCCGGCAGGCCGGCGCTGGCGGTGGCCGCCGGGGCGGTCCTCCTCTGGACCGCCCTGCCCGTGCCGCTGCCGGTGGCGGCGCTGCTGGTGGTGGTGGCGCTGGTCCTGAGCGGCGCCGCCCAGCCGGCGTTGGCCTTCAGCGGCTTCGCCTCCGAGGCGACCATCCTGCTCATCGGCGGCATGCTGATGGCGCGCGGCGTGGAGCTCTCCGGCCTGGCGCGGCGGGTGGCGCTGGGGCTGGCCTGGCGGACGGGCGCATGGCGCGGCGGCACCCTATGGGGGCTGCTTCTCCTCCCCCAGGTGCTGGCCTGGGGCGTGCCCGCCAACGCGGTCCGCTCCCAGCTGATGCTGCCCGTGGTGGAGGCGATGCTCGAACGCGGGCGGGAGACGGGCGCCCCGCCCGAGGCCGAGCGGGCCTGGCGGCGCCAGTGGATGCTGGCGCTCGCCTTCGGCGGCAACGTCTCCAACACAGGGCTGCTGCCGGCCGCGGTGGGCAACATCCTGACCGTCGCCGTCCTGGCACGGACGGCAGGACTCCACGTGGGCTATTTCACCTGGCTGGGGGGCGCCTGGCCGGTCTGGCTGGGCGGCATGCTGGCGGCGATTCCCGCCATCCGCCGCGCGGCTCCAGCCCCCGAGCCGCCAAGCGACTTCCGGCGGCGCTTGCAGGCGGAGGTCGAGGCGCTGGGCCCGCTGGCGCCGGAAGAGCGGCGCGCGGCCGCCTGGGTGCTGCTGGCCGTCCTCCTCTGGGCGACGGGAAGCCAGACGGGTATCCCCCTCTCCGTCAGCGCCCTCCTGGCCGGCGTGGCCATGGCTCTGCCCGGCGTCGGCGTGGGTCCGTGGCGGGAGATCGCCCGCATCGACTGGGGGACGGTGGTGACCGTCGCCGGAACCATCGGGCTGGGTAACGCCCTGACCGACACGGGCGCCGCCGCCTGGGTCGCCCGCGGTCTGGCCGGCGGTCCCCTCTCGGCCGTCCTGGACCGCCAGGGGTGGGACGTGCTGACGGTCGCCCTCCTCACCCACCTGCTCCACTTGGTGCTGAGCAACGTCTCCAGCGAGGTGGTGGTGCTGGCGCCGCTGGTCGTCTCGCTGGCGCGTGCTCACGGCGCGGACCCCCTGGCCTGGGGGATGGCGCTGGCGCTGGCCGCCGACAACGGCTACTTCCTGGCCGTCCAGACCGTCTCCAACATGGTCGCCGTCACCCAGGGCGGTCTCCTCCAGAAAGAGATGTGGCGTCCCGGCCTCTGGCTGACGGCGGCCAACGTCCTGCTGGTGGTCGCCGCCGCTCTGCTCTGGTGGCCGCGCCTGGGGATCGGCCGCTGAGCGCGGACGCGCGCAGGAGTCCCTCCCGACCGGGCGAATCCAACGGAAACGCTACAGGGAGGGGCGAAAAATGTCGGAACTCGCGGCATCGGTGCAGCGCAAGCGGATGCTGCGCATCATCCCCTACGTCTTCCTCCTGTACATCGTCGCCTACCTGGACCGGGTCAACGTGGGCTTCGCGGCGCTGGAGATGAACAAGGCGCTGGGCTTCGACCCGGCCGTCTTCGGCCTGGGCTCCGGCATCTTCTTCTTCGGGTATTTCATCCTGGAGATCCCGTCCACGGTGATGGTGGAGCGCTGGAGCGCGCGGCGCTGGATCGCCCGGATCCTGGTCACCTGGGGGGTCGTCGCCATCCTGATGGCCTTCATCCGGACGCCCTGGCAGTTCTACCTGGTCCGCTTCGTCCTGGGTCTGGCGGAGGCGGGCTTCTTCCCGGGGATCATCCTCTACCTGACGCACTGGTTCCGCCAGGAAGAGCAGGCGCGAGCGGTGGCGCTCTTCATGAGCGCGCTCGCCGTCTCCAACATCGTGGGCGCACCCGTCAGCGGCTACATTCTCCAGCATGTCCACTGGCTCGGCCTGGCCGGCTGGCAGTGGGTCTACATCCTGGAAGGGCTGCCCGCCGTGGTTCTCGGGTTCCTGAACATCTGGCTGATGGCCGACCGTCCCGCCGAGGCGCGCTGGCTGACCGACCAGGAGAAGCGCTGGCTTGAGGGCGAGCTGGAGCGCGAGACGGCCGCCGTCCGCCAGCGCCATCAGCTGACGCTCTGGCAGGGTCTCCTGCGCTGGGACACCTGGCGGCTGGCGCTGATCTACTTCTTCTGGATCACCGGCTTCTACGGCTTCGGCATCTGGTTCCCCACGATCCTCAAGCACATCACCACCTCGCAGAACGACCTGCTGGTGGGCCTCCTGACGGCCGCCGCCTACATCCCCGCGCTGGTCGCCATGATCCTGGCGGGCCGGCACTCCGACCGGACGGGCGAGAGGAAGTTCCACCTGTTCACGGCCATCGTCGCGGGGGCGGCAGCGCTGCTGATCAGCGCGCTGGCCGGTGGCCAGGTGGTCCTCGCCTTCGCCTTCTTCACGCTGGCCGCCATCGGCATCTACAGCGCCTTCGGGCCCTTCTGGTCGCTGCCTTCCACCTTTCTCACCGACGACGCCCGCGCGGCGGGCATCGGGCTGGTCAACTCGGTGGGCAACCTGGGCGGCTTCGTCGGCCCCTTCGCGGTGGGTTACCTGAACAAGGCGACCGGCCAGTTCCTGAGCGGCCTCCTCTTTCTCATCGCCAGTCTGCTGGTGGCCGGTCTGCTGGTGTTGACGCTGCGCCGCGAGCCGGAGGCGGCGGCTGCGGCCGCAGCCGCGGGCGGCTGGCCGGGTCGGAGCGAGGGCGCCTGAGCCGGGGGCCGGGCTCGCCTCAACGGGCGGGCAGCCCCCGCTCCCGCGCCGTCCCGGCCGCGGTCCGGGGGGAGAGACCGTCGGCGCGCAGCTCCCCGATCCACTCGGCCACCACGGCGAGGCCCAGGCCGCGTCGCTGGAGACGGCCCACCACCCGCAGGGGGGGCGTCTCCGGGCCGAAGAGCAGGTGCCCGTAGCGCTGGTACGTCCCTTCGAAAACCGTGACGTCGGTCAGCCCGGTCTCGTCCTCCAGCGAGAGAAAGACCACGGTCCTCCCGCTCCGCGTGGGCGGGCGGTGGGGGCGGACCGGCAGGCCGGCCACCCGGACGAGGCGACCATCCGCCACCCGCTCCAGCTCCCGCCGGCTCAGGTAGCCCTCGCGGCGCAGCCGGTCGCGCCAGAGGTGCATGGGGTGCCCCTGCGCGCTCATGCCCAGCACCTGGTACTCGAGGAGGAGCCGCTCCTCCGGCGTGAAGTCGGGGCCGGCCTCGGCCGGCTCGATCGCCAGCGGTTGCTGGACGCCCGCGGGACCCGACGGTCCGGCCGCGGGCGGGAGCCAGGCGAGGAGCGCCCGCCGGTTGGGGTGGAGCGCGTCGAAGGCGCCGGCCAGGATCAGCCGCTCCAGCGTCTCCCGCTCCACCCGGGTGCGCCGCCGGAAGTCGGCGAAGGAGGTGAAGGGGGCCGCCCGGCGGGCCTCCAGGATGGAGCCCAGCTCCGCCTGCCGGATCCCCTTCACCCGGGCGAGGGGGATGCGGATCGCCTCCCGGCCGTCGCGCCCCTCCACCGCGAAGCGCTCGCCGCTCCGGTTGACGTCCAGTCCCAGGAAGCGGACGCCGCGGTTGCGCGCCTCGTTGACCAGCGTCGCCGGCGCGTAGAAGCCCATCGGCTGGTTGTTCAAGAGTGCGGCGAAGAAGTGCGCGGGGTGATGGGCCGAGAGGTAGGCCGTCCAATAGCTGGTGGTGGCGAAGGCGGCGGCGTGCGCCTCGCAGAACCCGTAGCTGGCGTAGCCCTCCAGAGAGGCGAAGACCTGGCGGGCCGTCGCCTCGCCGACGCCCCGGGCGACCGCGCGGCGGACGAACTCCTCGCCCATCGCGCGCATCTCCTGGCGCGAGCGGGCATGCGTCATCAGCCTGCGGAGCCGGTCGGCCTCGCCGGGGGTGAAGCCGGCCAACTCGGTGGCGATGGCGATCACCTGCTCCTGGAAGAGGACGACCCCGTAGGTCTTCTCCAGGATCGGCGCCAGCGCAGGGTGGGGGAAGGTGACCGGCTCCCGCCCCTGCCGCCGGGCGACGTAGGGGTCGACCATGTTCCCCTTGATGGGGCCTGGGCGGATGAGGGCGAGGCTGGCCACCACGTCCTCCAGGCGCTCGGCCCCCAGGCGCGCCTGGAGCGCCCGCTGGGCGGGGCTCTCCAGCTGGAAGACGCCGACGGTCTGCCCCTTTCGGAGGAGCCGGTAGGTGGCCGGGTCGTCCAGGGGCAGCGCTTCGTAGCGGAAGCCCGGGCGCTTCCGCAAGAGGTCCGCGGCGGCGTCCTCCAGCAGGCTGAGCGCCTTGAGCGAGAGGAGGTCGACCTTGACCAGGTTGAGCTCCTCCACGTCGTCGCGGTCGAACTGGGCGATCTGCACCCTCTTGGCCGCCCACTGGAGCGGCGTCACCTCCCGGACAGGCTCGCCGCTGATCACGAGGCCCCCCAGGTGCGTGCCGAGGAAACGGGGGAGGCCGGCCAGGCGGGCGCTGGCCTCCAGGAGGGGCCGGTAGCGCTCCTCCCTCCAGGGACCGCGGCGCAGCTCCGGGAAGCGCTCCAGCGCCTCGGGGATGGCGTCGGCGGGGAGGTGGGGGAGGCTCTTGGCCAGCGCGTCGACCTCCTCCGCCGGATAGCCCAGCACCTTGCCCATGTCGCGCACCGCCGAGCGCGCCTGGTAGGTGACGTAGGTGGCGACCGCGGCCACGTGCTCCTGCCCGTAGCGGGCGATCACCCGCTCAGCCACCCGGTCCCGGTAGCGGGCGTCGAAGTCGAGGTCGATGTCCGGCTTCTCCGCCCGCTCCAGGCTCAGAAAGCGCTCGAAGGGCAGGTTGCGCGCGATGGGGTCGACCTCGGTGAGGCGGAGGCAGTAGGCGAGCGCGCTGGCGCCGGCCGAGCCGCGGCCGGAGTGGCGGATCCCCTCCCGGCGGGCGTCCTCCACCACCTGCCAGGCGGTCAGGAAGTAGTCGGCGTAGCCCAGCCTCTCCACCACCCGGAGCTCCCGCTCCAGCCGCTCGCGGACAGCCGGCGTCAGGCGGCCGTACCGTTCGCGGGCGCCGGCCAGCGCCAGGCGGCGGAGATAGCCGTCGGCGCTCTCGCCTTCGGGCACCGGGAAGCGCGGGTAGCGGCGCCGGGCTGGATCCAGCGCCGGTTGGCAGAGCCGGGCGATCTCCCAGGCGTGCTCCAGCGCCTCCGGCGCCCAGGCGAAGCGGCGGGCCATGACGGCCGGGTCGTGCAGGCTCAGGTCGTCGTTGAGCGGGCGCTCGGGGTGCGCCTCCTCGACGGGGATGCCCAGGCGGACGCAGCTGAGCAGGTCGTGCGTCCGGAAGCCCTCCCGCGTCGCGTAGTGGACGTCGTGGGTGGCCACCAACGGGATGCCGAGGCGCTCGCCCAACTCCTGCAGGTGGCGGTTCAGGAAGCGGTCCCCGGGGAGGAGCGATTCCTGCACCTCGAGGTAGAAGCGCTCCCCCCAGAGCAAGCGGTAACGGCGCGCGGCCTCCAGCGCGCCGGCGAAGTCGCGGCGGAGGAGGCGGCGGGCGATCTCCCCGCGCCGGCAGCCGGAGAGGGCGATCAGCCCCTGGCGATGGGCCTCCAGGTCCTGCCAGCGCACCCGCGGCCGCCCGCGCGGGTGGTTCAGGTGGGCCTCGGAGAGCAGCCGACAGAGGCGGGCGTACCCCGCCGGCCCCGTGGCCAGCAGGGTGAGGTGGTAGCCCCCCTCCAGCGTCACCTCGGCGCCCTGGATCGGCTGGATGCCGGCGGCCCGGGCCGCCCGCGCGAAGCGGACCGCGCCGCTGACGTTGTCGTGGTCGGTGAGCGCCAGCGCGGGCATGCCCAGCTCGGCGGCGCGCCGCACCAGCTCTTCGGGCGAGCTGGCGCCGTCCAGGAAGGAGAAGTAGGAATGGACGTGCAGGTGGACGAACGGCGGGCGGTTCACGGCCGGACTCCCTCTCCTGTCCTTCGCGTTCCTCCGCGGCCGGGGCCGGGTGCTCCGCGGCGACGGCGCGGCCTGGGCGGCGCAGCCGGCCCCCCTCCGCGGGCGCCTTCAGTCGTAGAGCCGGTAGAGGTGCCAGGAAGAGGCGGCCCCGGAGTCGCGATAGATCTCCCAGAGCGCGCCGTCGGCGGTCTGGAGGCGGAAGAAGAGCTTGGGCGGCTCGCCCGCCCACCAGCGCCCGACGTCCCTCCAACGCTCCAGGACGGCCTCCACCGGGTAGCGGCGCCCGCGCCAGAGGAGAAGCCTCGGCCGGCCGGAGGGCGTGCAGAGGACGCGCAGGGGACGGCCCACGCCGCTCACTCCCCGTCCCGGCCGCCGCCGCGGAGCGGATCGTAGAAGGCGAGCATCCTCTCCCGCCGGGCGGCGGAGCCCGTCCCGGCCGAGGCACCTCCCCGCAGGACGGCCAGCGGGTAGCGGCGGTTGACCTCCCGGAGCGCCGCCTCCAGGCGGTGCTCGCGGTCGGCGTGGCGGCCTCCCGTCAGGTCGAGTTGGGCGAAGGCCAGCGGCATCAGGCGCGCGGCCCGGAGCGCGAGGTGCTCCGCCGGACCGGGCAGCGGCCACGTCTCAAGGAGCCGGGCGACCGCGGAGGGCAGGCCGGCCGGCGGCGCCTGGAGCGGGAGGAGGGTGGAACGCGTCCGCTCCCGCCCCGCGGCGCGGAGACGGACCTGCACCTCCTGCCAGGCCAGGCCGCGCTCCTCGAGCTCCCTGGCGAGCCGTTCGGCCAGCTGGCGGGCGAGGGCCACCAGCCGTTCGCGCGAGTCGACCTCCTCCAGCGCGAGCGATTCCACCAGCGATTCATCCGGCACGGTTTCCACCTTCCCCGGAAGAGTGTTCCCACTTCGTGAACGGAAAAAGGCGTGCGAGGCCCGGTGCGGATCCGGAGGCCTTGTTGAGATTGCAAGACCGGGTGCGCCCAGTGTACACTCGAAGTGAACAGCCGTCAACGGCGGAGGGCGGAGGCGCCGCGGGGCCCGCGGCGGGCGGCCGGGCCGCTCCGGGGAGGCCGGAGGATGGGGAAGAGGGCGGAGAAGGGGACGGCGGAGAAGGAGAGACGGGGGCGGCAGCCCGGGACGGGCAGCGCGGCGCTGGGCGGCCTCCTGGCTGCCCTGCGCCTCTCGCGGGGCCTCTCGTTGCGCGAGCTGGGGCGGCGGATCGGCAAGGCGGCCTCGACCGTCCAGGCCTGGGAGCAGGGCCGGCGGATGCCCGGGCTCGACGACCTGATGGTCCTCGCCCACGAGCTCGGATACGAGCTGGAGGAGCTGGTCCGTCTGGCCGCCGCGCCCCGCCGGCAGCTGAGGCAGGAGCTGGCCGCCACCCGAAGGGAGCTGCGGCGGCTGGAGCCGGGAGGGCGTCCGGGCGTCGCGGAGGGGGAGCCGTCGCGGCGGCGGCTGGAGCTGGAGCGGCGCCGGGCCTTCCTGGAGCGCCTCCTGGCCGCCAGCGAGGCGGCGGGAGGCGAGCGGGACGGCGCCGGCGCGGCACTCCCCGAACTGGCGCGCCTCGGCGCGCTTCCCGCGCGCCGCCTGCCCGTGGCGGGCGAGATCGCGGCGGGCCGGCCGCGCTTCGCCCTGGAGGAGGCGGGCGACTTCGTCGACGTCCCTCCGGGGATGGCGGCCGCCTATGCGCTCCGGGTGGTGGGCGACAGCATGGTAGGGGCGGGCATCGATCCGGGCGACGTGGTGCTGGTGCGGAGCGAGGAGGCCGCGGAGCCCGGTGCGGTGGTGGTGGCGCTGCTGGGCGGGCAGGAGGTGACCGTCAAGCACTTGGTCCGCGTGGGTGAGCGGTACTTCCTGCGCGCCAACAACCCGGCGCGCGACTACGCGGACATCCCCCTGGGACCGGAGGACCGCCTGCTGGGGGTCGTGGAGGGCGTCCTGAAGCGCCCGGGGCCGCCTCCGAAGGAGGGGCGGGCGCGATGGGCGAGATCCTGATCGGCACCTCGGGGTACAGCTACAAGGACTGGATCGGCCCCTTCTACCCGCCCGGCCTGCCGGAGCGGAGGATGCTGGAGTTCTACGCCCGGCGCTTCCCCTTCACCGAGGTGAACGCCACCTACTACCGGTTGCCCGCGGCCCGGACCTTCGAGAGCATGGCACGCCGCGTGCCGCCCGGCTTCCTCTTCGCGGTCAAGGGCTACCGCGGGCTGACCCACGAGCGGAGCGAGGCTTCGGAGCGCGAGGCGCGTCTCTTCCGTGAGGCGCTGGAGCCGCTGCGGGCCGGGGGGCGCCTGGGGGCGGTCCTCCTCCAGTTCCCCTACGCCTTCCGCAACCGGGAGGAGGAACGCGCCTGGCTCGGCCGCCTCCGCCGCTGGCTGGACGGGCTGCCCCTGGTGGCGGAGTTCCGGCACGAGGGATGGTTCCGGCCGGCGACCTACGCCTGGCTCCGGGAGCTGGGCGTGGGCCTGGTCTGCGTCGACGCGCCGAGGCTGCCCGGGCTTCCTCCGCCCGTGGCCGAGCGGACCGCCCCCGTCGCCTACGTCCGCTTCCACGGGCGGAACGCCTCGCGCTGGTGGAGCCACGAGGAGGCCTACGAGCGGTACGACTACCTCTACCGGACGGCCGAGCTGGAGGAGTGGGTGCCGCGGTTGCGCGCGCTGGCCGCCGGGGAGGGTCGCCTCTTGGTCGCCTTCAACAACCACTACCAGGGCCAGGCGGTGGTCAACGCGCGCATGCTCGCCCGTCTGCTGGGCGTGGAGCCGGCAGGCGAGGGGCCGCCGGAGGGCGAACCGCCTCGCTGAGATCGCTTCGCGGCGGGCGGGAGGTGGGGGGAGCATGGCGGTGAGGGAGGCGCCGGCGGCCCGGGGGAGGACTTCCCCCTCCTGGCTGGCCGAGCTGGAGCGGGAGCTTCCGCGGGAGCGGCTCTTGGCGGAGCCGGGGGAGCTGGCGGTCTACGGCTACGACGCGACGGGGGAGGCGG
>JAIMAT010000014.1 GCA_023511835.1 Bacillota bacterium
AGCTCGCCCAGGTCGCCGCCGGGGAAGAAGGCCGGCTGGACGGTGAAGGAGTCGGTGGTGACGGCCAGCCGCCCGCGGGGCGCGGGGAGGACCGCGGCGTCGGTCAGCTCGGCCAGCCCCGGATCGGGGAAGGCCTTCAGGAAGAGCTCCCGGATGAGGCGGTGCGTCAGCTGCCCGCCGTCCCCGTGCTGGAGGAGGATCCGCTCCTTCTCCCTGGGCATCGCTCACGCCCCCTCCCCGGAGCCGCCCACCGGGGCGGCGGCACGGGCGCCGGTCGGCCGCGTCCCCGCACCGCCGGGCCCCCTCCGGACGGCGGCCAGCGCCGCCTCCACGGCCTCGGGCTCGTACTGGTAGTAGGCCGCGCAGGCGCCCTCGCTGGAGACCATGCAGGGGCCGATGGGCCGCTCCGGCCGGCAGGCGACGGCGAAGAGCCGGCAGCCGGTGGGCAGGATCTTCCCCTGCAGCACGTCGCCGCAGCGGCAGCCGGGCGGCACCCGCGACGGCGGCAGCTCCAGCTCCAGCCGCTTCCGCGCGTCGTAGGCGGCGAACGCCCCGGCGATGGCCATGCCGCTCTCCGGGATGGGGCCGAGCCCCCGCCAGACCGCCTCCGCCGGGCGGAAGACGCGCCGGATCAGCTCCTGCGCGTGCGGGTTTCCGTGCTCCTGCACCGTGCGCGGGTAGGCGTTCCGCACCTCGGCGCGCCCCTCGGCCACCAGCGAGGCCAGCTCGCCCACGCCGGCGAGCAGGTCCAGCGGCTCGAAGCCGGTGACGACGCCGGGCAGCCCGAACTCGCGGGCGAGGAAGCGCCAGCCGTCGGTCCCCGTCACCACGCTGACGTGGCCGGGCAGGACGAAGCCGTCCAGCTGCGCCCCGCCCGCGGCCAGGAGCGCCCGGACCGCCGGCGGCGTGTACTTGTGCGCCGAGAGGACGGCGAAGTTGCGCAGCCGCCGCGCCTCGGCCTCCAGGAGGGCGTGGGCGACGGCCGGCGCCGTCGTCTCGAAGCCCACCCCCAGGAAGACCACCGTCGCCTCGGGCCGCTCCTCGGCCACCTTCAGCGCGTCCAGCGGCGAGTAGACCACGCGCACGTCGGCGCCGCGCGTCCGCTCCTGCTGGAGCGTCGTCCGGCTGCCGGGCACGCGCATCATGTCGCCGAAGGTGGTGACGATGACGCCCGGCAGCCGCGCCGTCTCGATCATGGCGTCGATGTCCGCCTGGTCGGTGACGCAGACCGGGCAGCCCGGCCCCGAGACCAGCTCCACCAGGTCGCCGAGCAGGCTGCGCACGCCGCTGCGCGAGAAGGAGACGGTGTGCGTGCCGCAGACCTCCATCAGCCGGAGCTTCCTCCCGAGGCGCCGGTCGACGCGCTCCAGCTCCTGGCGGACGCCGCGCACCACGGCGCGGGCGCGCTCCGGATCCCTAAAGCCCTTCAGCGTCGTCCAGTCCATAGAGCTCCGTCCAGAGCGCCAGGCTCGCCTCCGCCTCGTCGGCGTCGACGATCTCGATGGCCTCGCCGGCGTGGACCATGACGAAGTCGCCCACCTGCACCTCGGGCACCAGCGCCACGCCCACCTCGCGCTCGTTGCCGAAGTACTCGACGGTCGCCATCTGCCGCTCGCGGTCGACGGCGACCACCCTACCGGGTGCCGCCAGGCACATCCTCGACCCACCTCCTGCGCGCGATCACCGCCTGGCCCAGCGCCAGCCCCCCGTCGTTGGGAGGAAGCAGGACCGGCGTCACCACCCCGATCCCCCGCTCGCGGAGCCTCCGCTCCGCCCGCTCCAGCAGGAGCGGGTTCTGCATCGTGCCGCCGGTGAGGATCACGCGGTCGACGCCGCGCTCCTCCGCCAGCCGCCCGAGCGCCTCGGCCAGCGCCGCCGCCACGGTCTCGTGGAAGTCGGCGGCCAGCCGCTCCGCCGCCTCGCCCGCCAGGCGCCGCTCGGCCAGCTCGAGGAGCGCGGGCCGCAGGTCGAACTCGAGCGGGCCGTGCGGGGCATCCCGGGCGGAGGCCTCCGCCGAGCCCTCCGCGCCCGGGGCGGCGGGCGCGAGGCGGAAGGGGAGGGGGCGGGGCTGGTAGCCCTCGCGCACCGCCCGCCAGGCCCTCTCGCCCAGCTCGATGGCGGCCTGGCCCTCGTAGGTGTTGGCCCGCGCGACGCCGAGGAGCGCCGAGACGGCGTCGAAGAGGCGGCCGGCGCTGGAGGTGAGGGGGGCGTTCAGCCCGCTCCGCACCAGCGCCCGGAGCGCCGCCAGCTCCGCCTCCGGGAGAGCGAGGAGGAGGCGGGCGAGCTCGCTTCCTCGCGAGGCGCCGAAGGCGTCCCAGAGGTGGCTGACCGCCATCCGCCAGGGCTCGCGGACGGCCGCCTCGCCGCCGGGCATGGGCACGTAGCGCAGGTGCCCGAGCCGCACGAAGCCCGAGGCGTCGCCCCACAGCACCTCCCAGCCCCAGACGCGGCCGTCCGCGCCGTAGCCGGTGCCGTCCAGCACCGCGCCCAGCGCCGGCCCCTCCAGGCCCGCCTCGGCCAGCGCGGCGGCGAAGTGGGCGTGGTGGTGCTGGACCGGGACGACGGCGACGCCCCGCTCGCGGGCGAACTCCCGCGCCAGGCGGGAGACCCGGTAGCCGGGATGGGCGTCGACACCGATCACCTCGGGGCGCACGGCGAGGAGGCGCTCGAAGCGGTCGAGGGCGAGCCGCCAGGCTTCCTCCGCCTCCAGGCTCTCCATCTCGCCGACGTGCGGACCCGGGTAGGCCTCGGCGCCGCGCAGCAGGCAGAAGGCGTTCTTCATCTCCCCGCCGGCGCCCAGCGCGGCCGGCCCGTCGGCGAGGCGCCCGCGGAGCGGGACGGGACGGGGCACGTAGCCCCGCGAGCGCCGCTGGAGCTGCGTCCGGCCGGCGACCCGGCGGACCACCGAGTCGTCGGCCCGGTTGACGATGGCGCGGTTGTGGAGCAGGAAGCGGTCCGCGATCCGCCCGAGCCGCTCCAGCGCCCCCTCGTTCTCGAACTCCAGCGGCAGGCCGGAGACGTTGCCGCTGGTCATCACCAGCGCGTCCGGCCCCCCGGCCAGGAGGAGCAGGTGGAGCGGCGTGTAGGGGAGCATGACGCCCAGCGTCTCCAGCCCCGGCGCCAGCGAGGGCGCCAGCTCCCGCCGGGCGGCGGGCGTCTTCCGCGCCAGCACGATGGGCGCCTCGGGGCTCGCGAGAAGCGCCTCCTCCTCGGCGTCCAGCTCCACGTAGCGGCGGGCCGTCTCCAGGTCGCGCACCATCACCGCGAAGGGCTTGGCCGGCCGGCGCTTCCTCAGGCGGAGGCGCGCCACCGCCTCCTCGTTCCGCGCGTCGCAGGCCAGGTGGAAGCCGCCCAGCCCCTTCAGCGCCACGATCTCGCCGCGGGCGATGGCCCGGCGGAAGCCCTCCAGCCAGTCCTCCTCCAGCCGCTCGCCCGCCGGCGTGGCCAGCCAGACCTCCGGCCCGCAGGCCGGGCAGGCGACCGGCTGGGCGTCGAAGCGCCGGTCGGCCGGGTCGTGGTACTCGCGGGCGCACGCCTCGCACATGGCGAACTCCGCCATGGCCGTCAGCGGCCGGTCGTAGGGGAGGTCGCGGACGATGGTGTAGCGCGGCCCGCAGTTGGTGCAGTTGGTGAACGGGTAGCGGTAGTGGCGGTCGCCGGGGTCGAAGATCTCCCGGCGGCAGTCGCCGCAGGTGGCCAGGTCGGGTGGCACGATCACCTGCCGGCCGGCCCCTCTCTGCGACTCGACGATGCGGAAGCCGGCCTCGCCCTCCACCGTCGCGACCCGCTCCCGCCGGAGCGAGCGGATCCGCGCCAGCGGGGGTGCTTCCTTCTGCAGGTTTGCCTCGAAGGCGGCCAGCGCCTCGACGCCGCCCTGCACCTCGATGATCACGCCGGCGTCGGCGTTCCAGACCCGCCCGCCCAGACCCAGCCGCGTGGCCAGCCGGTAGACGAAGGGCCGGAAGCCCACGCCTTGGACGGTCCCGGCGACGGTCAGGCGCCAGCGCTCTTGCTGAGCTCCAGCCGCTCCCGCGCGTTCCGCACGAGCCAGTCCAGCCACGGGTCCACCCCCTCCCCGGAGCGCGCCGAGAGGGGAAAGACGGGTACCCCGGGGTGGACGGCCTGCAGGTCTTCTCGGACGCGTTCGAGGCGGAAGTCCAGGTGGGGAGCCAGGTCCATCTTGTTGAGCACCACCACGTCGGCGGTGCGGAAGACCTCGGGGTACTTGGCCACCTTGTCGTCGCCCTCGGGCGTGCTGAGGAGGACCACCCGCAGCTCCTCGCCCAGCAGGTACTCGGCGGGGCAGACCAGGTTGCCCACGTTCTCGATCAGGAGCAGTCCCCATCCCCGCTGGGGGCGCCCCAGATCGAGCTCGTCCAGCGCGCGCGAGACCATGCGCGCATCCAGGTGGCAGGCGCCGCGCGTCTCGATCTGGACCGCGCGACCGCCGGCGCCGGCCACGCGGTCGGCATCCCGCGCCGTCTCCACGTCGCCCTCCACCACGGCCACGTCGCAGCGCGCGCGGAGACGGGGCAGGACCGCCTCGATCAGGCTGGTCTTGCCCGAACCCGGGGAGCTGAGCAGGTTGACCGCCACCCAGCCTGCCTCCAGGAGGCGCCGGCGGTTCAGATCGGCCTGGCGTTCGTTGGCGCCCAGCGCCTTGACGCCGATCTCCACCTTCATCGGCTCACCCTCATTCACCCTCGATCGAGGCCACCAGGAGCTCTTCGCCCGCGAGGAGCTCGCCGCCCAGCGCGCCGCACGCGGGGCAGACCAGGAGGAAGCCCTCCTCCGGGTGGTACTCGCGCCCGCAGGCCGGGCAGCGCGCCCGCGCCTCGCGCCACTCCACCTCCAGCCGCGCGCCGGGCGCGAAGGGCTCGCCCACGCGCAGCGCCTCCCAGGCGAACTCCAGCGCGTCGGGCAGGACGGCGGTCCGCTCGCCCACCACCATCTCCACCCGCTCCACGCGGCGGAGGCCGGCCTTGGCCGCCTCCTGGCGGACCACCTCCACGACGGATTCCATGATGCCGAACTCGTGCATCCCGGGCCCTCCCGCCGAGCGAACCGGCGTCCCTAGCGCTCGATCCAGCGGAGGCCGTCCGCCAGGATCTCGCTGACCACATCCAGCCAGGACAGCTGCCTCAATATAGCGGGGTCGAGCTCGTCCGGCCAGGTACCCTGGGAGGTAGGATCGGTGACGAAGAGTTCCACCTCTGCCGCTGATGGCCGGTGCCAGGCCACCTGGAGCGCCCGCGTGGGGTCGAAGCCAGGATCCAGCTTCGCCAGGGCACTCAGGTCGCGCCGCGCCTCCACGTCGAAGAGCTCCAGTTCGAGTTCGGGGTCGGCGCCCTCCACCCGCCAGGGCAGGCGCCCGCGACGCCGGTTGCGGAGGCGGCAGCCGTTCTCCAGCGCCAGCCGCGAGAGCTGAAAGGCCACCTGCTCGTCGCTCGCCTCGCTCAGGAAGCGCCGGTGGCGCGGCCGCGGAGGTTCGCCCCGCCTCTGTCGCCACCAGCTCGAGAGGAGGCGTTCGGCCGCCTCGGCCGTCTCCTGCGCCGCCCCGGCCACCCGGGGTTCCGCCGCCTCTTCGGCTTCAGCCGCCTGGCTCTGCCAGAAGGCGGCCTCGAAACGGTCCAGCTCCTCACGGAAGCGCGCATAATCCCGGAGCGGGTCGATGCCTGCCGCCACCAGCTCCTCTTCCTTCCGCCGGAAGGGCAACTCGTAGCGGTAGAGGAAATCGAGCGCCTCTGCCACCTCCGGCTCGAACTCCTGGCGACGCCGCCAGAGCGCCTCCAGGCTCCGGCTCGTCCAGTCGAAGTCGGGCTCGCTCCACTGGAATCGCGCTCGAACCCGGGCGCGCGCCTCCGGCAGCCAGCCCTCCACCTGCTCGCGCAAGACCTCCGCCCTCACCGGCCGTCACCCCCCTGGCCAGCTGCGCCGCCCCCCAGGAGCCGGACGGGGTCGATCCGGAAGGGCGCCTCCCGCCGGGCCAGCGGCCGGATGCCGAGCTTCTCCAGCTCATCCAGCACAGCCTGCTCCATGGCCGGCAGGCGCGACTCCACGGCGGGGGAGAGCCCCAACTTCATCTCGCGGATCTCGCCCGGCTGCATGGCGACCACCACGGTCTCCGGGAGTTCGCCCAGCAGCACCAGCCCTGCCAGCACCTCGAGGATCTCCACGTCGTGGGCCGAACTGACGGCCCGGCGGGCCACCTGGTGGAGATCCTGGGGCGCGAAGCGGTAGAGGGTGCCAGGCTGGGCGTCGGCCTCGATCGCGTCGGCGATGACCACGGCCCGGTGGCGCGCCACCAGGTCGAGCAGGTCCCAGCCCAGCGTTCCCCCGTCGACCAGTCGGAGGCCTTCAGGGAAGTCGTAGGCCCGGCGCATGTGGTCCGCGAGATAGACGCCCAACCCCTCGTCGCCCAGGAGCACGTTGCCGAGGCCGAGCACCAGGACCTCCCCCGGAGCCTCCGTCCCCATCATCCCTCACCGCGCCGGATGGACCGGCTGGCCACCGGCCGGCGGCGTCACGGGCGGAGCGGGAGGCGCGCGCCGCTCGGACGGCCTGGGGGCGGCTGCCACCCCGGAGACCGGGGCCGGTGCCCTGCGGAATCCGACGATCATGTTCTCGATGGTTCCGTCGCGGTTCTGGACGGCATTCCAGACGGCCATGTAGACGTGGACGACCACGAAGAGGAGGATGGCCAGCGCCAGCCAGTGGTGCCAGGAGCGGAGTCCCGCCAGGCCGCCGAAGACCGGGTAGAGGAAGCCCAGCGTGTAGTAGGCGAAGCCGCCCAGGCCCGCATGGTAGTTGGCGCCATAGAGCAGCCAGCCGGTCAGCGCGATCAGCACCAGGAGCACGTAAAAGATGGCGTAGGTGACGAACTGGAGGGGCCCGTATCGCCCCGCCACGTTCCGCTCCTTCCCCTGTAGAAGCAGGTAGTACTTCACCTGGGAGGCCCAGTGGCGCCCCGAGAGGCAGACCCGCCCGTCACGCCACTCCCGCGCCAGGATGGCGGTGTAGATGCGGACCAGCGTCACCGCGATGAGGGCGAAGCCCACCATCTCGTGCGTCCCGCGTACCAGCCCCACCAGGAAGTTGTCCCGCGTGGGGATCCCCAGGTTGGTCTGCAGAAACGGGTTGGCGATCTCGAACCCGGTCAGCAGCAGGTAGGTGATGAACAGCACCCGCAGCCAGTGCATCCAGCGCGTGGTCGGGGAGAACTCCTCCCAGGGCTGCTCCTGCGCGGAGGCCGAGGTGTTCGCCGGCGCCCGTTTCGCCGCTTGGGACTGCACGCCCCTCACCCCCGTACCTCAAACTGGGCCAGCTCCTGGCCCCGGGCGTCGATCACGTGGACGGCGCAGGAGAGGCAGGGGTCGAAGGAGTGGATGGTGCGCAGAACCTCCAGCGGCTGATCGGGTTTGGCCAGCTTGGTGTTCATCAGCGATGCCTCGTACGGGCCGACCTGACCCTGGGCGTCGCGCGGGCTGGCGTTCCAGGTGGTCGGCACGACCACCTGGTAATTGGCGATCTTGCCGTCCTTGATCTCCACCCAGTGGCCCAGCGCGCCGCGCGGCGCGGCCCCCAGGGCGAAGCCCCGACCGTCCTTCATCTGGTAGGCGGTGAAGCTCTCCGTTTGACCCTTGCTGATGTTGGTGACCAGTTCATCCACCCATCCCGGCACCGCCTCGGCGAGAGCCACGGTTTCCAGCATGCGGGCAGCCGTCCGGCCCAGAGTCGAAAACCAGTAAGAAGGCTGCCAGCCCACCTCGCGCTCGAACTGCTGCTTAAGGCCCAGGAAGGGTTGCGCGCCGGCGGCCGAAGCGATCAGCAGGCGGGCCAGCGGGCCGGTCTCCATGGGTTTGCCATCGTACCTCGGCGCCTTGATCCAGCTGTACTTCCCGCTCCGCTGGAGCGAGCCGTCGGACTCGAGACCCGTGTAGTGGGGGAGGGTTTCCTCGTCGAAAGGCGGTACGCCCTTCTCCGGCCCCTCGTACCAGGAGCGCGTGACGTCCTCGGTGATCCGCCTCTCGTCCACGGGATAGACCTGGCTCAGATCGCGGTCCAGGATGACGCCCTTGACGAAGAACTCCTTGCCCTTCGGCCACGGCTGGTCGTCCAGGGGGAAGCCGCCGTAGTCGAGGAAGTTGGGCACGCCGTTGCCGACCCCGGCCGCCGCCTCGTCCTTGTAAGCCTGTGCCAGCATGCGCATGTCGGCCAGGTAGGCGTTGAAAACGAAGGGCAGAGCGCTCTTCACCTGGTAGAGAAACTCGCCCACGCGAGACGGGTCTTCCATGTCCATGATGGAGGTGACCCCGCCCACCACCACCGTCTGCGGGTGCGGGTTCTTGCCCCCGAAGACCACCATGGCCTTGGCCAGCGGCCGCTGCACCTGGAGCGCGTCCAGGTAGTGGGAGAGCAGGATCAGGTTCTGCTCGGGCGTCAGCTTGTAAGCGGGATGGCCCCAGAAGCCGTTGGCGAAGGGCCCGAGCTGGCCCGATTCCACCAGCTGCTTGACCCGGGCTTGGACGGCGGCGTACGTAGCTTGGCTGGCGTTGTAGGGCTGGTCGGTGTATTTGAAAGCCTCGGCCGCTGTCTTGGCGGGATCCGCCTTGAGCGCCGCCACGGGGTCGAACCAGTCCATGCCGTGCAGCTGGTAGAAGTGGATCACATGGTCCTGAATGAATTGGGCGCCATTCATCAGGTTGCGGACCAAGCGGGCGTTGGGGGGTACCTGCACGCCCAGCGCGGCCTCCACGGCCTGGGTGGCCCGCTCCAGGTGGACATAGGTACAGACGCCGCAGATCCGCTGGGCGAAGAGACCCGCGTCGCGAGGGTCGCGGCCCCTCAGGATCAGCTCGATGCCGCGGAAGAGCGTGGCCGCGCTGTACGCGTCGCGCACGGTGTTGCTCTCGTCCAGGTCCACCTCGATGCGGAGATGGCCCTCGATGCGCGTGACGGGATCGATGGTGACTCGCTTGAGGGCTGGCACGCCCGATCACTCCCCTTCCTTCGACTGCGTCGGCGCCTTGGGCTCGCCGTCCGGGCCGGCTCCGGCGCGGGTCCACTCCGGAGAGAGCCGGTTGCGGAGCGACGTGGCGACGGCATGTGCCGCGATGCCGGCACCGGCGATCCCCAGTGCCCACTCGCCAACCGTGTTGGCCTTGGCGTCGATGCCGATGCCCGCCGCCGAGCCGTACACCTTCTCGCCCAGCGGCTGCTCGAAGGGGCTCATGGAATCCCAGAAGGCGGGCTCGCTGCAGCCGATGCAGCCGTGCCCGGCGCGGATCGGCCAGGAAGTTCCCTCGTTCCAGCGGATCAGGGAGCAGTTGTTGAAGGTGTACGGGCCCTTGCAGCCCATCTTGAACAGGCACCAGCCCTGCTCGGCGCCGGCGTCGCCCCACTGGAGCACGTACTCGCCCGCGTCGAAGTGCCCGCGGCGTTCGCAGTTGTCGTGGATGCGTCGACCGTACGCCCAGACCGGGCGGCCGTAACGGTCCAGCGCCGGCATCCGCCCGAACATGACCACGTCCAGGACGGTGCCCACGATGTTGGTGGCGTTGGCCGGGCAGCCGGAGATGTTGATCACCGGGATGCCCAGCGCCTCACCGACGCCTTTGGCCCCGGTGGGGTTGGGCCCGGCGGCGGGGATGCCCCCGAACGTCGCGCAGCTGCCGACCGCCAGAACGGCTTTGGCTCCGGAGGCGACGCGGCGTGCCAGCGAAAGCCCCGTCTCACCCCGGGAACCCAGCGTCAGGAAGGCGCCGTTCAGCCCGGTGGGCAGAGCGCCCTCGAACATGGCGACGTAGTTGCCGCGCTCCTTCTTCAGGATCTCCTCCAGGCGCGCCTCGGCAGCGGTGCCCGCCGCCGCCATCACCGTCTCGTTGTAGTCGAGGGAGATGGTGTCCAGGATGAGGGTGGCGAAGTCGGGGTCGCCGGTGCGGAGGAGAGACTCGGTGTTCCCGTCACAGTCGGCCAAGTTGATCCAGACTACCGGAAGGCGTGTGCTCAGCGTAGCCGCCCTGGCCACCCGCGGCTCGAAGATGGGCGGCAGCATGAGCGTCGCCGTCATCATGGAGCTCCAGCGTATGAAGTCGCGCCGGGTCAGCCCGGTGGAGAAGAGACGGTCCAAGATGGATCCGCGCCCAGGCTGCGGTTCGACCTGCTCGAGGAGATCGAGGCGCCGGTCGACCTGTTCGGCGATCTCCTCCAAGCGTGCCGGATCGCCGGCAGCGGGCTCGCCTTCCAGCGGCCGTTCCTGGACCACCGGGAGGTCGTCGAGCCTGATATCGGTCCTCACCCCTGTTGCCTCCTCCTGTCCCTTCCGCCCCGGCTGCACCGTCCACGCCCAGAGAGGAGATCGACGGACAGATGAAGGAGAGGAGTGCACTGCCATCACCTTGCATCTCTGGGCGTACCCACGGCGGTACAACGCCCGGACGATCCAGGGAAGTGCTGAACGGTTGAATGTTCTCGTCCAACTAGAGCGAGCCTCCTGCGGGATGCCAAGGCCTCCCGTCCCCAATGGACCCCCGGGGTGTTCCCCCCTCTCCGGCGCGCGACCCACACGTGCCCGGTTGACGCCGGGTCGCCACTTACTCCTTGCACCATAGAGGCAGTAGGCCACATCGGACGATTACCCGATCGGGTACTCGCGATCACTTCGGCGGACTACGAAAACATGCAAGCGAAGGAGGCCCCGCGGGAGGAAAATCGATCCATAACTCGTAATGTAATCCAGCGGGGGAGGGCGCCCCCACCGCCGCTTCGCTCCCATCGCGCAGCCGTCCCCGCGAACGGTGCCACCAATCGCCCGCCCGGGCGAGAAGGAAGGATGATCCTGCCATGGAAACCCCGACGCCGGCCGCCGAGGGGCCGGAGCCGGGCTCCTCCCAGGAGCACCCGCTGGAGCTGAGCATCCGCATCGTCGCCGACCGGTCGCGCCTCCTGGCGCTGGAGGGGCGCCGCCTCCACCTCCACTACGCCCTGGCCTGCCTGCGGGAGCCGGGACGGGGCATCGAGCGGTACTTCCTGGGCGCGCTCCTCTGGGCGCGCCCCGCCGCCCACGGCCGGCACATGCTGGAGCAGCCCGAGCAGGCCGTCTGGTCCGACGCCTTTGTGCTCGAGGCCGACGAGGCCCGGGCCCTCTTCGACTTCGTGGCCGGCGCCGCGGAGCCGGTGCTGCCGGTCCACGTGCCGGACGTCGTCGCCGACGTCCTCTCCGACGGCGAGTGGCTGGCCCGCCTGGCGGCGCGGGCCGGTGACGCCGCCGCCTGACCCGCCCACCGCCGACGGGCCGCCCTCCCCCGACGGAGGGCGCGACGCCGGCCCCGCCCTGGACGTCACGTCCACGAGCCCGCAGAGAGCCGTCCAGATTCCCCGCCCGTCCCCGCCGCGGCGCTGCGCCCGCCGGCTTCGGGTTCGGGAGCCCGAAGAAGGCCGCTATGGACCTCCGAAGATCACCCGTCCGGGCGATGGACGTCCGCTTTGAGAATCCTTATCGTCTAGGTATCGGTAATGCGAATCGTTCTCACGGGGCCGGCAGCGCCCAGACGCCGCCGCCCCGGGGAAGCGCGGGAGGCGGCGCCATGGACGGTGGGCTGCGGGCGGAAGGCAGGGGGCTTCCCTCGCTGGCGGCGCTGGGCGACGGGGAGGAGGGGCGCATTGCCGCCCTGGGAGGTCCGGCGCCCTTCCGCCGCCGCCTGGCGGCGCTGGGCCTCCTGCCCGGGAGCCGCCTCCGCCGGCTGGGCGCCATGCCGGCGGGTGGCCCGCTCATGGTGGAGGTGGGCGGGACGCGCCTCGCACTCCGCCGGCGCGACGCCGCGGCGATCCTCGTGGAGCCGCGCGGAGAGGGCGGGGCGGCATGAGCTGCCATCTGCCGCCGGCCGGGGCGACGGCTGGCGCCTCCGCGGCCGCCGCCTCCGCCGTCGCCGCGGGGGGCACCGTCCGGGCGGAGGCGGGCGCGCGGCGCCGCTGGCTCCTGGCCGGCCCACCCAACGCCGGCAAGACGACGCTCTTCAACCTGCTCACGGGCGGCCGGCGCGAGGTGGCCAACTGGCCCGGCAGCACCGTGGAGCGGGCGGCGGGGCGGCTCCGTGCGGGCGAGGGGCTCGCGACGGGCGAGGTGGAGGTGGTCGACCTCCCCGGCGTCTACAGCCTGGACGCCCTCTCCGAGGAGGAGCGGGTCGCCCGCCGGGCGCTCCTGGAGGAGGCGGACGAGGCGCTGGTGCTGGTGGTGGCCGACGCCTCGCGGCTGGAGCGGAGCCTGGCGCTCGTCCTCGAGGTGGCGGAGGTGGCGCCCGCCGTCGTCGTGGCGCTCAACATGCTGGACGTGGCGGCGGCGGAGGGGAAGGCCGTCGACGCGGCGCGCCTGGAGGAGGAGCTCGGCCTGCCGGTGGTGCCGCTGGTGGCGCGGCGGGGCGAGGGCGTGCGGCGCCTGGTGGAGGTGGCCGCCGCCTCCGCGCGCGAGCCGCGCCCGCGCCGCGCGAGGCCCGCGCCGCCGGCGGGCGAGGAGGAAGCCTTCCGGCGCGCGGAGGAGCGCTTTCTGCGCGTGCAGGAGCTGGTGCGGGAGGCCGTGCGCGAGGGCGGGCGGCGGCGGACGACGGCGGAGCGCCTCGACCGCTGGGCGCTCCACCCGCTCGCTGGCTACCTGATCCTGGCGGCCGTGCTGGGCGCGGTCTTCGCCGTCGCCTTCGTCGCCTCGGCGCCGCTCTCCGAGGCCGTGGGCCGCCTGCTGGACGGCCTGGGCGGGGCGCTGGCGGCGCGGCTCGAGGCGGCCGGCGCGCCCGTCTGGCTGGGCGGCCTGGTGCGCGACGGGCTCCTGGGCGGGGCGGGCGCGGTGCTCGCCTTCGTCCCCTACCTGACGCTCTTCTACGTGATGCAGGAAGCGCTGCAGGACTCGGGCTACATGGCGCGCGCCGCGGTGCTGGTCGACCGGCTGATGGAGGCGGTGGGCCTCCACGGCAAGGGCTTCTTCGCGCTGGCCACGGCCTACGGCTGCAACGTGCCGGCCATCGGCGCCACGCGCGTCCTGGAGAACCCGCGCGAGCGGATCGCGCACCAGCTGGTCATCCCCTTCCTGCCCTGCAACGCCCGCATCGGCGTCCTGCTGCTCCTGACGGCCGCCCTCTTCCCGGGCGCGCGCGGCGCCCTGGCCTTTGCCGGGTTGATGCTCATCAGCCTCGGGGTGGTGGCGGGCGTCAGCCTGCTCCTCCGCCGCACCCTCCTCCCGCGCGAGGAAGCCCCGCTGGTGATGGAGCTTCCTCCCTACCACCTGCCCACCTGGCGGAACGCCGTGCTGCCGGCGCTCCACCACGTCGGCCTCTTCGTCCGCCGCATCTGGGGCTTCATGCTCTGGGCGACGCTGGCGCTCTGGGCGCTGGGCGCACTGCCGGCGGGCGCGCCTCCGGAGCAGAGCTACGCCGCCCGGCTGGCGGGCGCGCTGGGTCTGCTGGGCGCGCCCTGGCACCTGGACGGGCGGCTGGTGCTGGCGCTGGCGGCCGGCTTCGTGGCCAAGGAGACGACGCTGGGCACGCTGGCCGTCCTCTACGGAAGCGCCGCGGCCGGCGGCCCCGCGGCGGCGCTGGCCGCCTCGGTCCGCCCGCTGGCCGGCTTCGCCTTTCTCGTCATCTACATGCTCTACACGCCCTGCCTGGCCACCGTGGTGGCGCTCCGCCAGGAGTCGGGCAGCCGGCGCTGGGCGGCCCTCTCGGTCCTCCTCTCGCTGGCGGTGGCCGGCCTGGCGGGCTGGCTGGTGGAGGCGCTGGGCGCGCTGGCGGGGTGGGCGCCGTGAGCGGCCGGCGCGCTCCGCTGACGCTGGGCGAGGTGGCGCGGGAGGCGGCGCGGCGCCCCGGCCTCACCGCCGCCGAGCTGGCGGCGCGGCTGGGCGCCGAGCCGGTCTGGGTGGAGCTGGCGCTGGCCGAGCTGGAGCGGCTCCGCCTGCGTGCGGCGGCCGACGGACGGCCGGCCGCCGCGCGGCCGGCCGCGCCGCAGCCGGAGCTTCTCGCGGGCTGCCGGGGCTGTCCGCTCGAGCCCGCCTGCAGCCGGTACGGCGCCGCCTGCGAGACGGGCCGGAGCGGCGGGGGCGCCTCAGCGCGAGCGCCCCGGCCGGCGCTTCTTGCGCGGCCGCCCGGTCCAGGCGCTGCGCCCGGCGCCGGCGGGGCGCGGTCCGGAGGAAGCGCCCTCGCCGGCCCGCCCGCGCCGGGCTGAGGCGGCGCGCGGCCGCGGCTGCGGGCGCGGCAGCTGGGTCTGGACGATGCCGTAGGCCAGGCCGAAGGCCAGGGCGGGTCCGAACATGGCGGCCCAGTTGCGCGAGGCCGGCGGCAGGAGGTAGGTGACGCCGACGACGAGGGCCCAGAGGCCGAGGGCGAGGACGGCTAGGTTGAGATACCACTGCTTGAACAGGTAGCGCTCGGGCGGGAAGCGCCGGGCGATGCGGATGCCGGCGGCCCAGAAGCCCAGGGTGACCGCGAACAAGAGGATGATCTGGAGCCAGAGCGGCCACTTGGTCACGTCGGCCGGCAAGGGGACCCCTCCTCGACGCGGGCTCTCTCGCTGCGCCGGGGCCGGCCGCCGGTCGCGGCAGGCGGGCGGCCGCCGGGCCGGGACAGGGAGGCGCGGAGCTTGCGGCGCCTCGCGAGGCTGCGCTATACTACCACACGCCGGGCGAGAGTAGTTCAGTTGGTAGAACATCGGCTTCCCAAGCCGAGGGTCGCGGGTTCGAGTCCCGTCTCTCGCTCCAGAATTGAAAGGTTTGCAGGCGTTTCCTCCGGGCGTCGTCCGGCGACAGGCCTCCTGTCACCGGACAGCTTCTTGTCAGGGCGACTTGCCCGGCGCACCCGCGCCCGGCGGTCCGACGGCCAACGACGCTGGAGTAGCTCAGCCGGCAGAGCAGCGGTTTCGTAAACCGCAGGCCGTGGGTTCGAGTCCCACCTCCAGCTCCACCTTTTCGAGCCCTTTCCTACCCAGGCCCCGGGCGAAGGTCCGGGGCCTTCGCCTCTCCCGGAAAGAAAGGCCGGCGGCGGTCGCCAGCTACCCCGCCCCGGCGGCCGCCAGGCGGGCCCGCGCGCCGGGCGGCACCTCCAGCAGCCAGACGCCGCCGGAGTCGTAGAGTCGCCTTGCCCCGGCCGCCTCCAGCCGCGCCAGTAGGCGCCGCTCGCCGGCCGTGTCGATGCCGGCGAAGGCGAGGTCCGGGGCCGCGAAGACGTAGAGCGGCACGCCCTCGGGCAGCGCGGCGACGAAGCGCCGGAAGTCGGTGTAGGGCCAGGAGCCGCTGAAGCGCCGCCAGGCCAGCCAGGAGACGGTGCCGTTCTCGCCGTAGAGCGCCGCCTCCGGCGGGATGAGGGCGGTCGCCCGGCGCAGGTCGGCCTCGGCGGCCGGCGGCCGGAGCCGCCAGGCCTCGTTGGGCAGGGTGGCTCCGAGGAGCCACCGCGCCGAGAGGAGCAGCACCGCCAGGGAGAGGAGGCCGGCCGGCGGGGGCAGGCGGCGGAGAAGCGCCCGGCCGGGCACCGCGGGGCGCCCTTGGCGGAGGCCGGCGCCGGCGGCGCGGAGGCGCGCCAGCGCGTCGACGGTCGCCAACAGCAGCCCGGGCGCCGCCCAGAGCGCGTACTGGTCGTAGGGGAGCGTCAGCGCCGGCTGGTCGGCCAGGCTGTCGGCCGCCATCGCCGCCAGCCCGGAGAGCGCGGAGAGCGGGGCCAGGAGCGGAAGGTAGGCCAGAGGCTCCAGCATCGCCCGCCAGTAGTCCGGGTGCGCGGCCACGCGCCGCGCCACCAGGAGCGGGTGGTGCAGGATCGAGAGGAGGACGGCCGGCAGAGAGCCGCCCAGCGAGGCGTAGTCGGTCGCCACGTTCAGGTTCCGCCCGCCCAGCAGCGCCGTGGCCGCCCACTCGTCGCCGGCCAGAAAGAGCGCGCCCAACCCCAGCGCCCAGAGCCCGTGCCAAAGGAGCAGACGGCGCTCCGGGGCGGCGCGGGCGAGGAGCCCCTTGCCCAGGAGGCCGAGCCCGTAGGCCGCCACCGGCACCGCCGCCTGGTTCTTGGTCAGAAGAGCCACCAGCAGCGCCGCCAGCCAGGGCGCCTCGCGCCTGCGCTCCCAGGGCGCCTCGCGCCTGCGCCGCTCCAGGACCGCGGCCCAGGCCAGCGCCGCCGCGCCCACGGGATCGGGGTGCCAGTCGAGGATGTGCGTCCCCAGCACCGACGGGTAGGCGGCGGCGACGGCGAGGAGGAGGAACGACGTCACCGTGCCGAGCCCGCGGTCGTGGGCGTAGACCGCCACCGCCGCGGCCAGCAGCGCGCTGGCCGCCGCCTGGGCGGCCAGCGGGAAGAGAGGCCCGGCCAGCCGCGTCAGGAAGCCCAGCGGGAAGAGGATCCACTGCTCGGCGTCGGCCAGGTTCGGCTGCGAGGTGAAGAAGTTGTACGCGTCGGGCAGGCCGTGCGAGACCAGCCACATGGCCTGGTAGTAGATGCCCGCGTCGTAGGCGGTGAGCAGCCAGTGGCGGTACTGCCAGAGCTTGACCGCCGTCGCGGCGACGAAGAGGAGTCCCGTCGCCGCCGCCAGGAGGACCTTCCACGGCAACCTCCAGCCTCCGGCCGGGCGCCGGTCGCACGCTCCCCCAGAGGCCATGCGCGCCACCCCCGGTTCCGTCGTGCCCCTTTCCACGTCGGGGGCGGGTCGCCCTTCCTTCCGCGGGCGAACCCTTTGACGATCTAGATATAATGGCTCCGGTGGCCATCGCCCGGCGGAGCGCCGGGCCCGGTCACCCGCTTTTTCCCGGCTCGCACCGGAAAGAGAAGGCAAGGGAGGGACGCCCGTTGGCAGGAACCGTCGGACCGGCAGCACGGCGAGGGCCGCTCGGGGGTGTGGCCTACAAGTGGGTGGCCCTCTCCAACACCACGCTGGGCGTGTTGATGGCCAGCATCAACGCGACCATCGTGATGATCTCGCTGCCCATGATCTTCCGGGGGATCGGCGTCAATCCCCTGGCGCCCGGCCAGACGGGGATGCTGCTCTGGGTGCTGATGGGCTACCAGCTGGCGACCACCATCCTCCTCGTCACCTTCGGGCGCATCTCCGACGGCTACGGGCGGGTCCGCCTCTACAACCTGGGCTTCGTCCTCTTCACGCTGGGCTCGATCCTGGCCTCGCTCACCTGGGGCAGGGGCGCGGCCGGCGAGATCCAGCTGATCGCCTTCCGCATGATCCAGGGCATCGGCGGCGCCTTTCTCTTTGCCAACAGCGCCGCCATCCTGACCGACGCCTTCCCTCCGCAGCAGCGCGGCTTCGCCCTGGGCGTCAACCAGATCGCCGGCACCGTCGGCTCCATCGCCGGCCTGGTGCTGGGCGGCGTGCTGGCGGCGGTCAACTGGCGCTGGGTCTTCCTGGTCAGCGTGCCCATCGGGCTGGCCGGCACGGTCTGGGCCTACCTGGCGCTGCGTGAGATCGGCGAACGGCGGCCGCAGCCGCTGGACCTCTGGGGCAACCTCACCTTCGGCCTCGGCCTGACGGCCCTCCTGGTGGGGCTCACCTACGGGCTGATGCCGTACGGCGGGGCGGCCATGGGCTGGGGGAACCCGTGGATCCGGGCGGCCCTCGTCCTGGGGGCGCTGCTGCTGGCGCTCTTCGTCTGGATCGAGGGGCGCGTCCCCTACCCCATGTTCCGCCTCGGCCTCTTCCGCAACCGCGCCTTCGCCGCGGGGAACGTGTCGGGCTTCCTGGCCTCGCTGGCGCGCGGCGGGCTCCAGTTCATGCTGATCATCTGGCTGCAGGGGGTCTGGCTGCCGCTGCACGGCGTCCCCTTCGACCAGACGCCGCTCCAGGCCGGCATCGACACCGTCCCCATGATGGTGGGCTTCGTGGCGGCGGGGCCGCTGAGCGGCGCGCTCTCCGACCGCTACGGGGCGCGCCCCTTCGCCACCGGCGGCATGCTGCTCAGCGCGCTGGGCTTCGCCCTGCTGACCAGGCTGCCGGCGGACTTCTCCTACCCGCTCTTCGCCTTCTACATCTTCCTGCTGGGCGTGGGCATGGGGCTTTTCGCCTCGCCCAACTCGAGTTCGATCATGAACGCCGTGCCGCCCGAGCACCGGGGCGTCGCCTCGGGTATGCGCGCCACCTTCCAGAACGCGGGCCAGATGATGAGCATGGCGGTCTTCTTCACCATCGTCATCGCCGGCCTCGGCCGCCAGCTGCCGGCCGCGATGGCCGCGGGGCTGCGGCCGCTCCACCTGGCGCCGGCGCTGGCCGGAGAGCTGGAGCACATCCCGCCGCTGGCGGCGCTCTTCTCCGCCATCCTCGGTTACAACCCGCTGGGCATGTTGCTCCCGGCGGCGCTCCTGCACGCCCTGCCCGGCGACGTGGTGCGGACGCTCCTGAGCGAGCGCTTCTTCGCGCGCCTGGTGGCGGCGCCCTTCCTGGGCAGCCTGCGCGCCGCCTTCGCCATCTCCGTGGGCCTCTCGCTGGTGGCCGCGGTCGCCTCGCTGCTGCGCGGGCAACGCTACGTCTGGGAGGAAGAGGCCTCGCCGACCCGGCCCGCCGCCCTCTCCGGCGCGGCGCCGGCGCCGGAGGCGCTGGGCGGCGAGCGGAGCGCGCCCTGAGGGGCGGAGCCGACCGGCGGGGCGGGCGCGCCGGCACGTGCCGGCACGTGCGCGGAGAAGGGAGGCGGCGGCGACGAGCATTCCGCGAGACGGCCCAGGAAGCGCACCCGAGGCTGGCCTCCCGCCCGCCGAGCGCCGCCTCCTCGCCTCGCTCCTCGGCCCCGTCCGCTGCCGCCTGCGCTACTGGGAGGCGGAGCCGGAGCCCGGCCGAAAGCTGCCCGTGGAGCCGCTCCTCGCCGACCTGGCCGGCCTCGCGCCGGGCCTCGAGCTGCGGCGCGAGGAGGATCCCCCGCGGGAGCCCGCCGAGCCGCCGCTCCTCGGCCGCCCGGAGATCCGCCTGGAGCGGCCCGGGGGCCTTCCGGCCCGCCTCCGCTTCGCCGGCTACCCCGCCGGCTTCGTCCGCCTGGAGCTGGCGGAGGCGCTGCTGGCGCTGGGCGGGAACGGAGCCGAGCCTTCCGCCGCCGGCGAGGCGGGGGCGCCCGCCGGCGGGGAGACGCCCGTACCGGAGGCCGTGGTCTGGGTCAGCCCCACCTGCGCCCGCTGCGCCCGCACCGTCCGCCTCGCCCTGGCCGTCGTCCTGGCGCTGCCCCGGGCCCGGCTGACGGTGGTGACGGCCAGCGAGTTCCCTCGCGAGGCGCGGGCTGCGGGCGTCCAGGCGGTCCCCACCCTCGTCGCCGGCGGCCGGCGCTGGAGCGAGCCGCCCGCGCCGGCCGAGCTCTGGGCGGCGCTGGCGGGGTAGCTTCCTGGCCTCCGGGGCGCGCGAAAGGGAGGCCCCGCGCGGGGCCTCCCTTCGGCTTTCCGCCTTCCCGTCCCGACCCCGGCCGGCCGGGGCGGCCCTAGCCGCCCACCACCGTCAACGGGTTGACGAAGCGGCCGTCGACGATCACCTCGAAGTGGATGTGGGGGCCGGTGGCCAGGCCGGATTCGCCCACCCGCCCGATCACCTGGCCGGCGCTCACCCTCTGGCCGACGGAGACCAGGATGCGGCTCGCGTGGGCGTAGCGGGTGACGACGTTGTTGTCGTGGCGGATGGCGATGAGACGGCCGTAGCCGCCGTCCCAGCCGGCGTAGATGACCACCCCGGGACCGGCGGCGCGGATGGGGGCGCCGTAGGGGGCGCCGATGTCCACGCCGGTGTGGAAGTCGCGCGCACGCTGCCCGAAGGGCGAGGTGATGGGGCCCGGGTAGGGCAGGCGCAGGACGAGGCGCGCCGCGCTCGCCAGGATGCCCGCCGCCGCGGCCGCCAGGGTGCGCCGGCTGCTCTGGACGCTGGCCCGCTGGGCCGAGGCGGCCACGAAGGTGGCGCGCCCGCCGGGGATGAGCAGCCGCATGCCCGGCTGGAGCCCGCCGGCCGCGTCGGGGTTGGCCTGGGTGATGGTCTCCACGCTCACCTGGTAGCGCGCCGCCAGGCCGCTGAGCGTGTCGCCGGGCTGGACCGTCACCACGGCCCCGGCGAAGTTGGGCAGCAGGAGCGTCTGCCCGGGATGGAGGAGCGAGGCCTCGGAGAGGCCGTTGGCCGCGGCGATGCTGGCCACGTCGCTGCCGACCTTGGCGGCCAGCGACCAGAGCGTGTCGCCGGGCTGGACCACGTACTGGATCAGTTGCGGACGAACCTTCGCCGGTGCCACGGCAAGGCTCTCTTGCTTGGCCACGCTGCTGGCCTGCGCTGGGACGGGCGAGGGCCGCATCTTCAGGACGCCGGCCAGGGCGCCATCCGTGGCACTGGCGACGGTTTCGACCGCTCGCGGTGCTGCCGCCGCTTCCGCGGCGTAGGGCGGCTGCAGGTGGATGACCGTGGTGGTGAGGACGCCGACCACGGCCACGGAAAGCGCAGACTGGGCGATCCGCGCCTTCCAGCCGCCGCCCGAATCGGGCGACCGGAGCATGGACGATGCCTCCTGATGGGTGGAGTGGCGCTCTCTGCTGCCTGGATCCCTTCCTCCTCCTGGCGGCCGATGATCCCGCTCCGGTTCCGGCTCCGCGGGACGCAGGGAGATCACATTTCCAGTTACTAGGCGAACCCCCTCGACCGCACGGGACCTACTATTTGACATGTCCCGCCGTTTCCCTGCCGGACGGTAGACAGCCCGACGGACCGCCCCCGGCCCCGGCCGGGCGGGCGCCTCCTCCGCCTCGCGCGCCGTCTCCGCGCGCACGAGCGCTCCCTCGGCCATCCTCTCCGCACCTCCTCCGCGCCGCTGGCAGCGGGTTGACTAAGCCTATGCGGCGGCGGGTCGAGCCGCACGCGGCCGCGCGCGGCAATGCCTGGAAGAGGTCCCGGGCGGCCGGGCGCGCTTCCGGCAGGAAGGAAGCCGCCTCCGGGCGAAGGAGGCCGGCGGAGGTGACGGGGTTGGCCTCCATCCTCGTCGTGGAGGATGAGACGGCGATCGCCGACATCATCCGCTTCAACCTGGAGGAGGCGGGCTTCACGGTCCGCGTGGCGGCGGACGGCGAGCAGGCGCTGCGCGAGGTGGACGCCTCGCGACCCGACCTCCTGGTGCTCGACCTGATGCTGCCGCTGGTCGACGGCTACGCGGTCTGCCAGGCGGTCCGCGCCCGCAGCTCCGTCCCCATCCTGATGCTGACCGCCAAGGACTCCGAGGAGGACAAGATCCGCGGCCTGGAGATGGGCGCGGACGACTACGTGACCAAGCCCTTCAGCCCGCGCGAGCTGGTGGCGCGGGTGCGCGCCATCCTGCGCCGCCGCCAGGCGGCCGCCGAGCCGCCGCCGGCCGAGCCGCTGCGCGTGGGCGAGCTGGAGATCCGCATGGCCAGCCGGGAGGTCTTCCGCTCCGGGCGGCCCGTCGCCCTGACCACGCGCGAGTACGAGCTGCTGGAGTACCTGGCGCTCCGGCCGGGCCGCCTCTTCCAGCGCGACGAGCTGCTGCGCGAGGTCTGGGGCTACGAGTACCCGGGCGACCTGCGCACGGTGGACGTCACCGTCCGCCGCCTGCGCGAGAAGATCGAGCCCGATCCCTCGCACCCGCGCTACCTGCTGACGCGCCGGGGCGCGGGCTACATGCTCCAGCTGCCGGAGCTGGCGGCGGAGCCTCCGGAGTGAGCATGCGCCCGCCCTGGGGGGAGCGGCTCCGCCGGCTCGGCGACTCGCTCCAGGTCCGCATGGTGGTCGTCTTCCTGGCGCTGATCGCGCTCTCCATGCTCTTCATCAGCGCCTACCTGCTGCGCACGCTGGAGAGCTACACCATCGACGCCTACGAGCGGCGCCTCGACGGCACGGCCGAGACGCTGGCCCGCCTGGCGGCGCCCGCCCTGGCCGCGGGGCGGCCGGAGGCGCTGGACGCCCTCCTGGCCCAGTGGCAGGAGCGGGGGCTGGAGATGGCGGTGGTCGACCGCGGCGGGCGGGTGGTCTCGGCCAGCTCGCCGGCGCCCTCCGGGGCGGAGGCGGGGACGAGCCTGGGGGGCGCGCCGGAGGTCCACGAGGCGCTGGCCGGGCGGCCCGTGACGCGCATCCACCTCGACCCCGAGAGCGGGACGCGCAAGGTCTACGTCGCCTGGCCGCTGCCCGGCGGCGGGCGCCAGCCGCCGGGCGCCGTCTACCTGACGGGCTCGCTGGGCGACGTGGACGCCACCCTGGGGCGGGTGCGGGCGGCGCTGATGTGGGCCAGCGGGCTGGCGGCGGCGCTGGCGGCGCTGGTCAGCGCCCTCCTGGCGCGGCCCATCACCGGGCCCATCCGCGAGCTGACCGCCCACGCCAGCCGCCTGGCGCGCGGCCACTTCGGCGAGCGCATCCAGGTCCGCTCGCGCGACGAGGTGGGCCAGCTGGCCGAGGCCTTCAACCGCATGGCCGAGCAGCTGGCGGCCAGCATGGAGGAGCTGGCCCGGCAGAAGGAGCAGGCCGAGGCGATCCTCAGCCACATGGCGGACGGCGTGGTCGTCCTGGACCGGCGGGGGCGGACGCTGCTGGTCAACCCGGCGGCGGCGGAGGCGCTGGGCGGCCGGAGCGCTGCCGAGGCGCTGGAGGAGGTGCTGGCGCGGCGCGACGGCCCCGGCGGGGCCGGGAGCGGCCTGGTGGAGCTGGGCGCGCGCCAGTACGAGGCGCGCCTGGCCGTGCTGCGCGGGCCGGGCGGGCAGCCGGGCGGCGTGGTGGCGGTGCTCCACGACGTCACCGAGCGGCAGCGCCTGGACACCATGCGCAAGGAGTTCGTGGCCAACGCCTCGCACGAGCTGAAGACGCCGCTGACCGCCATCAAGAGTTACGTGGAGACGCTCTTGGACGGCGCCTGGGAGAACCCGCGGGTGGCGCCCCGCTTCCTCGGGGTGGTGCACGAGGAGACGGAGCGCATGATCCGGCTGGTCAACGACCTCCTGGACCTCTCCCAGCTGGAGGCGGGCGCGCCGCTGGGGCCGGCCGAGCGGGTCGAGGCCGAGGACCTGCTGGCCGCCGTCCGGCAGCGCTTCCTGCCGCTGGCGCGCTCGCGCGGGATCGCGCTGGAGGTGCGCGACGAGGGCGCCCCGCCGGTCCTGGCCAACCCCGACCGCCTGGAACAGGTGCTGGCCAACCTGGTCGAGAACGCGCTCAACTACACGCCCGGGGGCGGGCGCGTGGAGGTGGTGGCCGCCGCCGCCGGCGAGGGCGAGGCGGCCGCGCGGCTCCGCCTGGAGGTGCGCGACACGGGCGCGGGCATCCCCGAGAAGGACCTGCCGCGGGTCTTCGACCGCTTCTACCGGGTGGACAAGGCGCGCTCGCGCCGCATGGGCGGGACGGGCCTGGGGCTGGCCATCGTGCGCGAGATCGTGGAGGGCTACGGCGGCCGGGTGGCCATCCGGAGCCGCGTGGGGGCGGGGACGACGGTGGAGGTGGAGCTGCCGGCCGCCGCCCGCACCCCCCGGGGGGAGGAAGCGCCGCGGTGAGCGCGCGCCTGCGCGGCCTCGGGGGCGACCTCCTGCTGGCGGCGCTGGTGGCGCTGGCCTTCTGGCTGAACGGGCAGCTCTGGCGCCTGCCCGCCGCCGGCGAGAGCACGCCCCCGGTCTACACTGCGCCCGGCGCCGTCTCCAACCTGCGCCTGGGCGAGGTGCTCCGCCCGGCCCGCCTCGTGCTCCGCGCGCCCGCGGGCGGAGCCTGGCTGCGCCTGCCCGACCCCCAGTCGCAGGCGGCCGCGGCGCTGGAGCGCGCCGCCCTGCAGCTGGCCGCCTCCGTGGAGGCGGGCCGGCTGGAGCGGGCGCCCGCCGTCCGGCCGGCCGATCTGCTCGGCCGGCTCGAGGGACCGGCGGCGGAGATCCTCCTGCCCGCCCCGCTGCCCTGGGCGAGCTGGCTGGCCGTCTGGCGGAGCGAGGAAGCGGGCGGCGCCCCGCTCGCCTCCCTCCCCTCCGGGGGCCCCTCCGTCGACCGCCTCCTGATCTTCGCCGCCCCCGCGGCCGAGGGCCAGGCGGCGCCGCAGCTGGAGCTGGCGGCCGGCGACGCCTCCTCCTGGCACCGGCTCCCGCTGCCCCAGGGCGAGGCGGCGGTGGCCTGGCTGGCGGCGTTGAAGGCGGCACAGGGCGAGGCGGTGGCGCCCGAGGCGGCGGCGCTGCCCGCGGGCCTCGGGGCGGAGGCCGACTTCGCGGGGGCGACGCCCCCCGCGGAAGGGCTGGCGGCGCCCCGCCTGGCGGAGATCCGCCCCGACCCGGAGGGCCTGGGCCACGCCGTCTTCGGCGACATGGCGCTGGTCCGGCGCGTCGAGCTGGTGGGCGGCCAGGTGCTCTTCACCGACGGCCGCACCCTCCTCCGCTTCCCTCCCCGGGGCGGCTACGTCCTGGAGCGCCAGGAGGCGGCCGGCGGGCCCGACCGCGGCCTGGGCCGCGCGCTCCTGGAGGCGGTCCAGGAAGTGGACCGCCTGGGCGGCTGGCCGGCCGGCAGCCGCCTCCTGGCGGCGCGGCGGCTCCCCGGAGAGGCCGGCTGGCAGCTGGCCTTCGCCGCCGGCGACCGCGGGCTGCCGCTGCTGGCGGCCGCCGAGCAGGCGCCCGCGGCTCCGGCCGAGTTCCAGACCGTCCCGCCCGCGGGCGCCATCGACGTGCAGGTCAGCCCGGCCGGGGTGGTGGAGCGCATCGCCTGGCACGTGGAGCAGGTGGAGGGCCGCGGGGGCCTGCTGCGGCCGCCGTCGCTCCAGGCGGCGCTGGCCGCGGCCAGCGCCGCGGGCAGCCTGCCGGCGGGCGCGACGCTGGCCGACGCCGGCCTTGCCTGGGAGCCCGCGGGCGTCGACGGCGCCGCGGCGCGCCCGCTCTGGCTGCTGACGCTGGCGGACGGGCGCCTCGTCCGCCTGCCCACCGGGGCGGAGGGGGGATGAGGGCGTGGACTGGGCCAAGGCGCGCCTCTGGCTGATCCTCCTCTTCGCCCTCCTCGACGGCTACCTGGCGCTGCAGGTGCGGGCCGAGCGGGCGGCCTGGCAGTCGTGGGCCTGGGTGCCGCCGGGCAGCGCAAGCGAGCCCTCCTCCGCCCAGGTCGCCCGCCAGCTGGCGGAGGCCGGCGTGCTGCTGGAGACGGGCCTGCCCTCCGGCGCGCCCGCGCTGCCGCTCTGGAGCGTGCGCGCCCAGCCGGCCGACGGCGAGGCGCTGGCCCGGCGCCTCTTCGGCGCCGGCGGCTGGACGGCCGAGCCCTGGCCCGGCAGCCCGGGAAGCTACACCTACGTCGACCGCAAGACGCCGCAGCAGCGCCTGACGGTGCTGCGCGAGGGGCCGGTGGAGGTGCAGGAGCCGGCGGGCGGGGGCGGCGCTTCCTCGCCGGAGGCGGCGAGGCAGGCGGCGGACGCCTTCCTCGGGCGGCTGGGCTGGCCGCCCGCCGGGCAGCTGGCCTACGACGGGCTGGAAGCCTCACCCCGGGCGGGCGGGGGCCTGGTGGTACACTATGTCGAGATGTTCCAGGGGCGCCCGCTCTTCGGGGGGTACGCGGCCGTGGAGGTGCGCGGGGGCGAGGTGACGCACCTGGAGGGCGTCTGGCTGGAGGTGGGCGGGCGCGGCGGCGCCTCGCGGCCGGTGATGCCGGCGGAGGAGGCGCTCTTGCGCCTGGCGGCTGACCGCGGGGCCAACCCCGCCCAGCCGCTGCGCGTGCGCGAGGTGCGGCTGGGTTACTTCAGCCCCGTCTACCGCGTCTACGAGGCCAACCGCTGGGACGTGGCGCCGGTCTGGCGCGTCCGCCTGGCGGACGGCTCGGTCTACTACGTCAACGCCTACACGGGACTCCTGGAGAGGTGAGCGGCCCCGCCCGGCTCCGCCGCCGGCGCGGCCGGGGACCGGCGGGCCGCGAGCGAGGGTGGGATGCGCTTGAGCCGACTCGTGATCCACGGGGGGCGCCCGCTGATAGGAAGCATTCCGGTCTCCGGCCGGAAGAACTCGGCGGTCGCGGTCATCCCCGCCGCCGTCATGGCCACCGGCCCCAGCACCCTGGCCAACATCCCGGACATCGCCGACGTGCGCACGGCGCTGGAGATCCTGCAGGCGCTGGGCGTGCGCTGGGAGTGGACGGCGCCGCACACGCTGCGCATCGACCCGCGCCCGCTGCGCGCCGAGCGCGTGCCGGCGGCGCTGGGCAAGCGCATGCGGGCCTCGTACTACCTGCTGGGGGCGCTGCTGGGCCGGACGGGCGAGGCCGTGGCGCCCCTGCCGGGCGGCGACGACATCGGCCAGCGCCCCATCGACCAACATCTGAAGGGCTTCGCGGCCCTGGGCGCCGAGGTGGCGGTGGCCCGCGGCGACGTGCGCGTGGCGGCCACGCGCCTGGAGGGCGCGCGCATCTACCTGGACGTGGTCAGCGTCGGCGCCACCATCAACCTGATGCTGGCGGCGGCGCTGGCGCCGGGCGTGACGGTGCTGGAGAACGCCGCGCGCGAGCCGCACGTGGTGGACGTGGCCAACTTCCTGAACGCCATGGGCGGCTACGTCACCGGCGCGGGCACGGACGTGATCAAGATCCGCGGCGTGGAGGAGCTCCACGGGGCGGAGCACGCCATCATCCCGGACGAGATCGAGGCGGCCACGTACATGATCGCGGCGGCGGGGACGGGCGGCGACCTGCTCCTGGAGAACGTGGTGCCGCAGCACCTGGAGCCGGTGACGGCCAAGCTGCGCGAGGCGGGCTGCGAGGTGCGGGAGGAGGACGAGACGCTGCGCGTCCGCTCGACGGGCCGGCTGCGCGCGGTCCACGTCAAGACGCTCCCCTACCCGGGCTTCCCCACCGACGCCCAGCCGCCCATGACAGCGCTCCTCTCGGTGGCCGAGGGGACGAGCGTCATCACCGAGACCATCTGGGAGAATCGCTTCCACCACGCGGCCGAGCTGCAGCGGATGGGCGCCCGCATCCGGGTGGAGGAGCGGACGGCGGTGGTGCAGGGCGTGGAGCGGCTGGAGGGGGCCGACCTGCGCGGCGTCCACGACCTCCGCTCCAGCGCGGCCCTGGTGGTGGGCGGCCTGATCGCGCGCGGGACGACGCGCATCTTCGGCCTGGAGTACCTGGACCGGGGGTACGAGGCGCTGGCGGAGAAGCTGGCCGGCGCGGGCGCCTTCGTGGAGCGCTTCGACGACGACGACGTCCGCCTGGAGCCGGAGGACATCCTGCCCGGCTCGCTGGAGGGGTAGTCCCGGCAGGAGGGGCGGCGAGCGGCGGGCGGGCCCTGCGGTTCAGGGGAAGCCCGGGAAGGGCAGGCGGAAGAGCGGCCAGCGGCTGCGCGGGCCGGGCGGGGCTGCGGCCGGCGGCCGGGGCGCGCCGGCGGCGGGGCCGCCGGCGGAGCCGGGCCGGCGGGCGGGGGGAGCGAGCGCGGCTCCCTGCCAGGCCGGGCTGATGCTCTGCGGCTCGGTTCCGGCCAGGAACCACTCCTCGGTCCGCGGCGAGGCGGGGTTGGGCAGGAGGCCGTCGACGGCCGAGACCACCATGAGGCGCACGTCGGGCGGCGGGGTGAAGTCGCCCGGCGGCGGCTCCAGGGCGAGCGCGCGGCGCATGAAGTCCGCCCAGATGGGGCCGGCCAGGGTGGCACCCACGCCGTTCATGGGCCGGGGCTGGTCGTAGCCGACCCAGCTGACGGCCACCAGGTTGGGCGAGTAGCCGGCGAACCAGGCGTCGACGGAGCCGTCGGTGGTGCCCGTCTTGCCGGCCACGGGCAGGCCGGCCACCCAGCGCTGCAGGTTGGCGCCCGTGCCGGTGCGGAGCACGTCCTCCATGGCCTGGGTGAGGAGGAAGGCGATGCCCGGGTCCAGGACCGGGCGGGGATCGGGGCGGACGTCGAGGAGGACGCGCCCGCCGGGGGCGACGATGCGGCGGACGGCGTAGGGCTCGACGCGGCGCCCACCGTTGGCCAGGGCGGCGTAGACCCCTGCCACCTCCAGCGGCGTCAGCGCCGAGCTGCCCAGGGCGATGGTCAGGTCGTTCCCCAGCGGGCTCCTGACGCCCAGCCGGCGGGCCATGGCCTGGATCCGCGCCACCCCTTCCACGGCCGCCCAGCGGACGGCCACCACGTTGTCCGACTCGGCGATGGCCTCGCGGATGGTGAGCGGGCGGTTCTGGTAGGGGGGCTCGCCCTCGCCGGCGTAGTTGCGCGGTACGTAGAGCTGGCCGGGCTCGCGCCCGGGAAAGGCGACGTGGCTCGACATCTGGCGGTCCACCAGGGTGTAGCCGGACTCGAGGACCGCGGCGTAGAGGATGGGCTTGAAGGCAGAGCCGGTCTGCCGGGGGGCGAAGAGGTGGTCGAGGCTGCCGGCCGCCCCGGCGCCGCCCACGGCCGCCCGGATGGCGCCGGTGGCGGGATCGAGGGCGACCAGGGCGGCCTGGGGCGGCTCGCTGGTGCCGCGTCCCACCGCGCCGGGGCGCTCGGCCTGGACCGCCGCCTCGGCCGCCTTCTGCAGCGCCGGGTCGTAGGTGGTCTCGATGCGGTAGCCGCCGGCGTCGATCACCTGTGCCAGCTGCGGGTAGCGGCGGCTGATCTCCTCCATCACCAGCTGGTCGAACCAGGCGCCCGCCTGGCTGCGGGCAAGGCCGCGCAGGTGGAGCGGCTCCGCCGCCAGGCGCGCCGCTTCCCGGGCGTCGAGATGGCCCGCCGCCACCATGCGCTCGAGGACGACGCGCCGGCGGGCCAGCGCCCTGGCCGTGTCGGCGTAGGGCGAGTCCAGCTCGGGGGCGCGGATGAGGCCGGCGATCAGCGCCGACTCGGCGGTGGTCAGCTCCCAGACCGGCTTGCCGAAGTAGAGCTCGGAGGCGGCGGCCACGCCCCGCGCGCCGTAGCCCAGGTAGACGCGGTTGAGATACATCTCCAGGATCTGGCGGCGCGAGTACCAGCGCGCCAGCTGCAGCGCCAGCACCAGCTCGCGCAGCTTGCGGGCCAGGGTCCGCCGGGGCGTCAGGTAGAGGTTCTTGGCCAGCTGCTGGGTGATGGTGCTGCCGCCCTCCACCACCCGCCCCGCGCGAAGGTCGGTCCAGGCGGCGCGCAGCAGGCCCACCGGGTCGACGCCGAACTCGTGCCAGAAGCGGCTGTCCTCGGTGTCCACCACCGCCTCCACCAGCGCGCGGGGGATGCGGGCATACGAGACATAGGCCGGCGCCCAGGGGGGCGAGGGCATGGCCCGGCCGCGCGCGTCGAAGAGGAGCGGCGCCCGCAGGATCGGGGGTGGCGGCGGGGGGACGAGCGCCACGTAGGCGGCCAGCGCCGCCGCCCCCAGCAGGACGGCGAGGACGAGGGCACCCAGGATCCGCCGCAGAGGCCTCCCCCCTCCCCCGGGCGAGTTTCCCCGCGGAGGCAGGGAGGGATGCGCCTTTCCATACCGAATGCACCAACGATTGGAAAGTTGGGGGTGCCCGCGCGTGCCGTTCTTCCGACGCCTCCGTCGCGCCGAGCCGCAGCCGGCGCCGCCCGCCGAGCCGGAGCGGCCGCCCGAACCGGTGGCGCCGCCCCTGGCGCTGAAGCTCTGGGCGACCATCATCGCCGGGCTGGACCGGGGCGACCAGTCGGTCATCCTCCTGCCCGGCGGGCGGGCGGAGGCGCCCGAGCGCGTGGAGGCCGACCGCTTCTACCTTTACCCGCTCTTCGAGGAGCAGCGCCACGAGCTGCTGCTGCCGGAGTTCCGGGAGCTCCTGGTGGAGCAGGCCCCGCTGGAGGACGCCGGGGCGGGGCGGGTCTCCATGCGCCACTGGGTGCGGGTGAGCGACGTGCGGCGGATCGAGAAGGAGGCCGCGCTGGAGGCGCTGGCGCCCTTCCTGGTGGTCGATCCGCTGCGCTACCCGCGCGAGGCGCTGGGCTGGCAGCCGGGCGAGACGCTCTGGGTGCTGGTGGTGCGCGTCTTCCGCATGCGTCAACCGAGGAGCGTACCCTGGCGGGAGGCGTATGCCGCGCCGGGCCGCTGGGTGACGCTGGACGCGGAGGACGCCCGCGAGCTGCCGCCCGAGCCGCCGGCGGGCTTCGAGATCTGCATCTCGGACACCGCCTTCTCCCACGACCGGGGCGAGATCCTGAAGGCGCTGGCGCCCTTCGCCTGAGGGCGGGACCGGGGCCGGGACCGGCGGGAGAAGAGGCCCGGGGAGGGGGAGTACGCTCCCTCCGGGCGCGGCGTTATAATGGCGCGGACCCGGACAGGACCCGCTCTTGCCCGCTCTTTTTCTTTATCAGGCCGCGCAAGCGCCGGGGCGTTCACCGGGTCACTCTCCCGCATCGGGGGTCGATCGCTTGCTGCCCACGCCCAAGCGGGTCAAGCTGACCGCCGGCGCCGCCGAGGGTGACCATCCCCTCACCGCCTTCGACAAGGCGCTGCTCCAGGCGGGCATCGGCAACCTCAACCTGATCAAAGTCTCCAGCATCCTTCCTCCGCAGTGCGTCTACGAGGAAGACTTCCCCGTCCCGCCGGGCTCGCTGACGCCCACCGCCTACGGGCAGCTCACCTGCAGCGAGCCGGGGCGCGAGATCTCGGCGGCCATCGGGCTGGGCTTCTCGCGCGACGACTACGGCGTGATCATGGAATTCTCCGGCTACTGCGGTGAGGAGGAGGCGCGCCGGCGCGTGGAGGCCATGGTCCGCGAGGCCTTCGAGGTGCGCGGCAAGGAGCTGGCGGACATTCGCGTGGTGGCCGTCTCGCACCGCGTGCAGAAGACCGCCGCCGTGGTGGCGGCGGCCGTGCTCTGGTACTGAACCTTCGACTCGGAAGGCGCACGACCCGGGGCTCGGGCTGAGCCTGGGGCTCCGGCCGGGGCCGGGAGCGCTTTCGGCGCACGGCCCCGGCTGGTCTTCTTGGCCGCTGCCCGGCCCCGCCTGCCGTCTCTCTCCTTCCCGTCGGGGACCGGAGATTGCCCGCCAAACGCAGAAAAGGTTCCGCTGGGGATGAACAACACCTACGTCATGGCGGTGCGCCAGGAAGACGCCCAGAAGTACGGCCTCAAAGTTCTTCACCCGGCCCGACGGCTACCCGGGGCTGCAGAGCGTCTACGGCCTGCACTTCAATCAGGTGGTCGCCATGGACACCGGGACCCGCTGACGGCGCTGGTGGACGACAAGCACCTCTACCCGCCCTACTACGGCGCCTATGTGGTGCGCATGAGCAACCTCAAGGCGCACCCCGAGGTGGAGAAGGTGCTGGACGAGCTGGCCGGCCGCATCACCGACGCCAAGATGCAGCAGATGAACGATCTCGTGGACGAGAAGGGCGAGTCGGTCTCCAAGGTGGCGCATGACTTCCTGGTGCGCGAGGGGCTGATCACCGGATAGGGCGCGTGGCCCGACCTTCTCGCGGGAGGCGCCCGCCCGCCCCTCTCCCGGCACGGGGCGAGCGCCTCCCGCCCGCGCACGGCCGCGGAGCGTAGCGCCGGGGGCGCTGCGGAGGCCTCCGTTCGAGCAGGCGGGGCCCGTCCGCCCCACCGGCCGGCTTTCCAAGCCGGCCGGCGTCCATCTGTGGTTGAATGATGTGACGGCGGGGCGGCCGCCTCCGCGGCCGCCGGGCAGCAGCCATCGGGGGGAGTCGAAGATGAACGCCTGGTTCGCCAGAATCCCTGTTGGCAGGATGCGCCTAGAGCTGAAAGCCTTGTCCTGTGCGGCTTTGCGGTGTTGACTAGCACGTGGAGAGGTGCCCAGAATTGGGGACCATCGGGGCCTTCGGTCCCCAATTCCGTCCCCAAAAGATTACCTAAAGTCTTCCATGTTGGGCGTCTCCTCCGTCCCCAATCCTGGGACTCAGCGGGCCACCAACCCGGCTCATGATCCGGGCGGGGCGACCCCTCCATCTCGCCCCTCTGCAACTTCGCCCGGGAGACAAAAGTTCGGCGCTCGGTGAAGAAGCGCTGAGGGCAGTCGGGCTCCACGCAGCGCAGGTGCACGTGAAGGACGATGGGCACCGCGGCCCAGGGCAAGTCGCGGAGCGTCCGCTGGGTCCAGTTGTGGCCGCGTCGAGAGAGCCAACCGCAGCTCGGACAGGCGGACTCCTGGCGCGTGGACTCAAGCTCCAGGACGACGGCGTCGCCATCGCCACGCACGCCGACGAGACGAGGTCCGCGCTGCGAGGTAGAATCGACTCGGCGGGCATGAGGGTCGACTCCTTTCGCACGGGGATCTCATGCTCGCCATTGTGTTAGCTCAGCCTTCCGCCATCACCAAGCCCTGGATGGAACGTCAATAACTCTGCGGAAGAGCCCCTCCTCAGGTAGCGTAAACGTCACGGGACGGAGGTAGTGCTGGAAACCGGCTTACGCGGCCAGTCCCACAAGTCTGTCGGGTCTGATTCCCCCGGACCTCCACCGAAAGCGAGAAGGTAGTTCTGCTCAATTAACGCTTTCGACGCGGCTGTGAAGAAGCCGCCGGGATAGGCAAAGGACTCGTGTGGTGAACCCAGGCACGCCAACAGGCGGTCTTCCATAGCCAGGTCAGCGGAGACAAGCCACCACGGTGCGTTGCCGAAGTGCACGGGCGACGGTGGATGGAGGTTGAAACTGTGGCTCTCCACGTCCCAGCCATTTTGTTGGAGCTGCGCCAACTGCGCGACGGTCATGTGCCCTGCTCCAACTGCAGGGACGTAACTGTCGATGCCAATAACGAACGCGGTCGCGCGGAAGCCGAAGGACCGCAGGATCGGGAGGGCGTACTTGTAGACACCCTGATAGCCGTCGTCAAAGGTAATCACCACGGAACCCCAAGGGACGTCATGCCGGCGAATTGCCGAGATGAGGTCGTGGACCGTCAAGACTGGGCGCCCACCTCGCTGAATAGCCTTCATCTGCTCTCGTAACGCGCTGACCGAGACGGTGAACACATTGGTCGCGCGGGGGGCCACCTCATGGTACTCGAGGACCGTCACCCAGCCGGGGGTACCCTCCACACGCTTGGCGTAGGTCAGCTGGTCTTCGGTCCAGGGAAGAGGGGGTGCGGGAACGGGCGCTACATCCGGCCTGGAAGAGCAGGCTGCCGCCTCGTTCGTTTGCGCTGGTGCCGGTCCTCCCTGGAGCGCAACTGTACTCCAGTTGACCGCTTTGAGCTTCAATGGAGCATGTGCAGCCAGGACCAAGGGCAAGAAGGCCATGCCGAGGAGAAGCCAGCGCCGCTTCCGGCGCGTACTCTCGATGACGCGACCAAGGACGGTAGACGGGCGCTGTCGCCACGCAGCCAGATGCGGTTGCGGCTCAGGGGGAGAAGTCATCCCTGGATCCTGCATGGGCGTCTATTCCACCTCCGAAGGGGTGGCCATGGTCTTCGCTGGAGCCCGACTGAGGGAGTAGGACGACTATGCCAAGAATTACCTTCGACCTCCGCCCCTTTTTCGACTCGGACGCCTGTAGTCCTGCCAGCGGGTTTTGATTGGCCCGGGCGGCGAGGTCTTTGGCCGTGGAAGGCGGATATGAGCAAAGTCCCGCTGGGTCTGGATCCTCTCAGTGAACGCTCGGTGACATCACTTTCGGCGCGCGGTGTTCTCCGCGCTGACTTCGGTGCCGGGCAGAAAACCGGGCGGGTGGCGGGAATCTTACGGCTAGTATTGGCCTCGGCAGGCGCACACGCCGTTCGGCGGCGTCAACTGCCGTGGATAGCGTCCCAGCTCGTGGTGTAATTCCTGGCGGCAGCTTCAGGGTCAGGATACCGCCGTCGGCGGAAGAGAGAT
>JAIMAT010000015.1 GCA_023511835.1 Bacillota bacterium
GTCGAGTTCGGCGTCATCGCCAGCGTCTCCCGGCCCTTCTGCCGCCAGTGCGACCGGATCCGCCTCACCGCGGACGGGAAGCTCCGCAACTGCCTCTTCGCCCTCGACGAGACCGACCTGCGCCAACCGCTGCGCTCGGGAGCGAGCGACGAAGAGTTGGCCGCGGTGATGCGGAGTGCGGTCTGGAGCAAGTGGGAGGGCCATCTCATCAACCGCCGGGAGTTTCGCCAGCCCGAGCGGGCGATGTACGCCATCGGTGGTTGAACGGCCGTCGCGGCGCGGCGCGCGCCTCCTGCCAGGGCTCGGGCTGGCCCTCCTCCTCGTCCTCGCGGCGGGCTGCGGGGCGCCCGCGCCGCGCGCCCCGCTGGCGGCGGAGGGCGGCGAGGCGCTGCTCCTCGACCGCAGCCTCCAGCTCTACGGGCAGCTTGTGGGCGAGGGAGCCCCCGCGCTGCAGGGGCTGCTGCGCCCGGACAGCGAGCTGGTAGAGGAGACGGAGCTGCTCAGCCTGGGCGAGCATCCCGCGGCCGCCGCCGTGGCCCGGCTCCGCGCCTGGCTGCAGCGCCACCCGCGCTCCGGAGCGGCGCGGCTTCTCGTCCCCTTCGACCCGTCCACGCCGGGCAGCCTGGCCGTGGTGGAGCTGCCGCTGCGGGGAGGCTTCCTGTATCTGGCCTGGGACTCGGCGGGCCGTCTGGCCAAGCTCTACGCGAGCAGCGCGGCCCTCGACTGGAGGGCCATGGGTCAGGAGGGGCCGGAGGCCTCCTCCCTGCGGGTCGGGCGCAGGTGAAGCTCGGCCTCGGCGCGCGCGGCCTCCTCGTCCAGGTCCTCGACCGTCTCCTGCTCGGTCCGCCCCATGGCGCGACAGGTCTCGAGCACCTCGGCGGTGCGCCGCGTGTGGATGTGGACCCGGTAGAGCCCCTCCTCGCCGATGACCAGGAGCGAGTCGCCCAGCGCCTCCAGCCGCCGGCGCACCTCCTCCCGCTCCAGGGTCGACTCCAGGAGCAGCTGAACCTCCTGTCCGTAGAGGGCGGCCGGGCTGGCGCCGGCGGTCGCCTGCGGCAGGACGGCGGCCGCCGCGGGTGTCTCCGCCCCCTCCCCGGCCGGCACCGGGTGCGCGGGGCGGAGGCCGGCCTCGACGCGCGCCGCCTGCCGCGCCGCCGCCTCCAGAAAGGTGGCCAGCCCCTTGGCGGCGGCGTCGACCACGCCCCGCTCCCTCAGCACGGGCAGGAGCTCGGGCGTCCGCCGGGTGGCCTCATGGGCGGCCTCGGCGGCCACGCGCAAAAGCTCCCCCATCCCGGACGCGGCCTCCCGGCGGAAGGGGGCGGTCGCCTCGGCAGCGGCGCGGATGGCGGTCAGGATCGTCCCTTCCACCGGGTCGACCACCGCCTTGTAGGCCGCCTCCGCTCCGGCCGCCAGCGCCTCGGCCATGTCGGCCGGCCTCAGGACGGCCTTGCCGGCCACCTGGCGGGCCATGCCGCGGAAGATCTCGGCCAGGATGACGCCCGAGTTTCCGCGCGCTCCCAGAAGCGCCGCCCTGGCTGCCTGGCGCATCAGCTCGCCCGCTTCCGCGCCCGTCGCGGCCGCCTGTCTGGCCGCCCGGGCCACCGAGGCCAGGGTGCGCTGCATATTGGTGCCCGAGTCGCCGTCGGGGACCGGGAAGACATTGATCCGGTTGATCTCGTCTACGTGGCGGGCGAAGTCGGAGGCGGCCCGGTCCAGCACCTCGCCCAGGGTCGGCCCGTCCCAGGGTCGGCCGGCCTCCCGATCCCCCGTCAGAGAGAGCGTGCTCACCTCGACCCCACCTCCGCGCTGTTCAACGCCTCGCGCAGGCGCGGCAGCACGCCGCTGCGCACCGCCCGTGCCGCCGCCGCCACCAGGCGCCGGACGTCCTCCGCCTGCGAGCGCCCGTGCCCCGGGAGAAAGATGCCGTTGACGCCCAGGATGAGGGGGACGCTGTCGACGCGCGTGGCGTCGCCCAGGACCTCCAGCATCTCCAGCAGGCTCCGCAGCGCGGGCCCGGGCGCCACGCCCTCCGCCGCCAGGGCGGCGCGCAGCCGCCCGCCCAGATAGGCGGCCAAGCCTTCCAGGAACTTCAGCAGGACGTTGCCCGTGAAGCCGTCGACGACGACGACGTGGGCGGAGCCCAGCACCAAGTCCTGCCCCTCCACATACCCGCGGAAGCGGAGCTCGCTCCGCTCGAGCAGCTCGTAGGCCGCCCGCGTCTGCCGGTTGCCCTTGCCGCGCTCCTGGCCGTTGGCCAGAAGCGCCACCTCCGGCTCCTCGACGCCCAGGAAGCACTGCGCGTAGACGGCGCCCATGCGCGCGAAGTCCACGAGGTGCCGGGGGTTGACGTCCACGTTGGGCCCCAGGTCGAGGACGAAGGTCTGCGGGGCGAAGGGGAAGGCGACGCCCGCCACCGGCCGCTCGATGCCGGGCAGCAGGCCCAGCACCAGCGCGGCGGCGGCCAGCGTGGCGCCCGTGTGGCCGACGGAGAGGCCGGCGTCGGCCTCTCCGTCGCGCACCAGGCGCGCCGTGACGGCGACGGAGAGCTGCGGGTCGGCGCGGAGGAGGCGGACCGGTGCCTCCCCCTCCTCCACCCGGCGGGGCGACTCCACCAGGCGGAGTCGCCCCGAGGCGAGGCGGGAGAGCGCCCCCCGCGCGGCCAGTTCGGCCTCCAGGCGGGCGACCGGCCCCACGAGGAGCACGTCCAGGAGGGGATCGTCCTCCAGGGCCGCCAGCGCCCCCTCGACCATGGCCTCCGGCGCGTGGTCGCCCGCCAGGGCGTCCACGGCCACGCGCACGCGCCTCTCGGGCTGCGCCATGCGACGCCCTCCTTCCGGCACCATCTGGCCCCGGATTCGGGAGCGGCAGGCCGGCCCCTCTATACCAGGCGGTAGAAGGCGTGCCGCCCGGCCCCGCCGGCGGCGCGCGCCGCGCACGCTGCAGGCCCTTCGGCTAGCGCCGGTAGGTGCGGAGCCAGAGGAGGAGGGCGACCGCCTCGGCCGCCCCCGCCAGGAGACGGAAGAGCGGGCGGGCGGGAAGGCCGCCGGCGGCGGGACCGAAGAGGAGGACCAGCGCCAGCAGGCCCGCCCACCATCCCCAGAGGAGGCGGTCCACCAGCCGCGCCATCGCAGGCTCGGCGCCCGTCGGGGCGGGCGCGGAGGGCGGACGGCCGGTGCGGGAGGCGGGGGAGGGCGCCCCCGCGCCCTCTCCGGAGCGGAGCTCGCGCAGGATGCCCTCCAGCGTCGTGGGCAGCTGCAGCCAGGGGCGCAGCAGGGCGAGAAGCAGAAGCGGCCCGGGGGCCCGCCGCTTCCCGCCGGCGCGGGCGGGGAGCGCCCCGGCCGCCTCCGCGGCCGGCGCGGGCGCGAGGGGGGCGAGCGCGCCGCCCAGACTGCGGGCCAGGAGCCCGTCGCCCAAGAGCAGCTCGCGCCCCGCGCGGAGAACCGAGGCCATGAAGTCCTCGCCCGGCGCCAGCCGGGTGAAGGTGCCGGCCACGATGCCCAGCGCGCGGCCCAGGAAGAGGAAGCGCGCCGGCAGCTGGAAGGGGTGCGAGTAGAGGAAGTCGCCCATCTCCCGCGTGAAGCGGGCGAAGGCCTCGGGGTCGCGCGCCGTGTCCGTGGCCAAAAGCCGCTCCATGGCGAACTCCATGGTCTTGCGCAGCGCCCCCCGGTCGGTGCCGGGGCGGACGAAATCGAGCGCCACCACGGCCTCGGCGACGCCCTGGCTGTCGCGCGCCAAAAGCGAGAGGAGAAGCTTGGCTACCGCCTCCCGGTCGCCGGCGCCCACCTCGCCGGTCATGCCGAAGTCGAGGTAGAGCAGGACTCCGTCCCGCGCGACGAACAGGTTCCCCGGATGCGGGTCGGCGTGGAAGAAGCCGTGTTCCAGGATCTGGCGCATGGTGGCACGGACCAGCCGGTGCGCCACGCGGCGGGGGTCGATGCCGGCGGCGCGCATCGCCTCGGCGTCGTCGGAGGGGATGCCCTCCTCGTAGCTCATGGCCAGCGTCACCGCGGAGGAGAGCTCCGGGTAGACGCGGGGGACGCGCACCCCGCGCCGGCCGGCGAAGTTGGCGGCGAAGCGGGCCGCCCGCTCCCCCTCGCCGCGCAGGTCCAGCTCGGCCAGCGTCGTCTCGCGGAACTCCTGGTAGATGCGGAGCAGGTCGTAGCGGCGCCCCCAGGAAGTCCAGCGGGACGCCCACCGGGCAGCCACGCCCAGCGACCAGAGGTCGGTCTCAACCAGCCGCTCGATGCGCGGGCGGAGGATCTTGAGCGCCAGGAGGCGGCCGTCGTCCAGCCAGGCCCGGTGCACCTGCGCCAGGGAGGCGGCGGCCAGCGCCTCCTCCTCCACGCGCGCGAAGGGCCATGCCTCAGGACGGCCGTACGCCTCCTCCAGGCGGGCCCGCACGGCCGGCCAGGGGGCCGGCGGAACCAGGTCCTGCAGGCTGGCCAGCTCGGAGGTGAACGACTCCGGCAGGACGTCCACGCGGGTGCTGAGGAACTGCCCGACCTTGATCAGCAGGCCCTGGAGCCGGAGGGCCGTGCGCCGCAGGCGGCGCGCCTGGGCCGGCAGGAGGCGGGAGGCCAGGCGGCGCGCCGGCTCCTCGCGTCCCAGGCGTTCCAGCAGGGCCACCGCCAGCCATTCCAAGGCGATGCCCGCCGCCAGCGCCAGGACCGTCCACGCCCTGCGGAGCGAACGCACCGCCGCCGTTCAGACGTCGTCCCCGGGCTCGATGGAGGGACGGTAGCCGCCCGCCCCCTCGCCGTCCTCCCCGGGCCACGGCTGGCGCCAGACGTCGAAGGCGTAGGCCATGCGGCGGCGGAACTCCCGGGCGCGCCGCCGCAGCTCCGCCTTCTCGCCGCCGCGCCGCCCGGACCGGCTCACCTCGCGCAGGCCGGCCCCCAGAGCCGCACCTGCCGCCGCCCCCAGCGCCGTGGTCGTCACCAGTCCGGCCGCCAGGCCCAGTCCCACGGCCCGGCGGATCCAGCGTCGTCCCGCACCCAACACCTCGACCCCTCCTGTCCTAGAGCTTATCATGCGCCCCGGCCGGCGCCGCGCCGCCCGGCGGTCGCGCGCCCTCGTCCGGCGCGGCGCGGCGCTTGACAGGGGCGGGGGCGTCGCCGATAGTGGTGCCAAAGTCGCACCGCTGGCACGGGCGATGAGCGGGAGGAGTAACCGGGGCGTCTCCGCCCCAGAGAGCCGGGGCAGCTGGGAACCGGCGCGGAGATCCGGCGAATGGACCCGCGAGCCTTCCGGCCGAGCGGCCCGGGAACGGGCCGGTGAGGCCGGACGGGGACCCCGCCGCTAATGGGGAGGCGGCCCACACCGCCGCGACGTCCGGCCCCGGGGCCGGACCGCGCGGCAGGAGGGTCGCCGTCGAGCGCGCCGCCGCCGGCGGCGAAGCAGGGTGGCACCACGGAGAGAGCCCGTCCCTCGAGGGACGGGCTTTCTTGCATCCCGGAGGCCCGCGGGGAGAGGCTCCCCCGTCCCGCGCCGGCGGTGCGACGGAAGCGGTCCGGCGGGACCGCGACGAGGGGGTCCTGGACATGCAGAAGGCGGTGGCAGGCGAGGGCGGGCAGGGCGAGCGGCTGCGCGTCGCCGATCTGGCGACGGCCGCCCTGCTGCTCGCCGTGGGCTACGTGCTCAACACGGTGATGCCGCCCTTCTACGCGGGCATGAAGCCCGACCTGGTGCTGGCCATGCTCTTCGTCATCCTTCTCCTCTTCCGGAACCTGACGGTGGACGTGGCCGCGGGTCTGGCGGCGGGCGTGATCACGGCGCTGACCACCAGCATGCCCGGCGGCCAGATCCCCAACCTGGTGGACAAGATCGTCACCACGCTGGTGGTGGTGGGCGTCATCCGTCTGGTGGGCCGGCTGCAGCCGAACCTGCTCTCCGTGGTGGTGGCGGTGGTGGGCACGCTGGTCAGCGGGACGGTCTTCCTGCGGGTGGCCATGGCCATGGGCGCGGTGCCGTCGGCCGCCTTCCGCACGCTGTTCCTGACGGTGGTCCTTCCCACCACGCTGGCCAACGCGGTGGTGGTGGCGCTCCTCTACGCCGCGGCACGCCTGGCCCGGCGCGCCATGGGCGGCGCGACGACGCCGGCCCGCGGCTGAGGGGGTGCCGGCAGGCGGCGTGGGCGGGGAGGAGGCGCGGCGCGAGGCGGGCGGCGGAGCCTGGGTACGCCTCTACGGCGGCGGCATCGGCGACCTGGTCCTCACCCTGCCCTTCCTCAGGCGGCTGGGCGAGGAGGGCCCGCTGGTGGTGGCCTGCCCGGCGCCGGTGCAGGCGGAGCTGCTGGCCCGCGCGCCGTGGGTGACACGGGCGGCGGCCGTGGAGGAGTTTCTCGTGGCCCGGCGCCGGGGGGCGGAGGGCGCGCGCTTCTACGACCTGGCGGAACACCCCATGCAGCGCGACTGGTGGTGGGGCTCGGAGGCCTTCACGCGGGCCTTCGGCCCCATCCACATGCTCCGGGTGCTGGAGCGCATGTTCGGCTTCCCGCCGGCCGCGGAGAGGCCCCGCCTGGAGAGCCGGCCGCCGGAGGCGCTGCTGGCGGCGGCCGGGCTGGAGCCGGGCGACCTGGAGCGCCTGGTGCTGCTGGCGCCCGGGGGGCGGCGCCGCAACAAGCTCTGGCCGCTGGAGCGCTGGCGCCGCCTGGCGGGCGCCCTGCGGGAGCGGGGCTGGCGCCCCGCCGTGGTCGGTCGCGCCGGCGAGCCGTACTCCCACCAGGTGGCCGAGCTGGCCGCCGGGGGGCTGCCCCACCTGGGGGACGGGGAGATCGGCGCCACGCTCGACCTGCTCTCGGCGGCACGGGCGGTGGTCGCCGTCGACAACGGGCTCGCCCACCTGGCGGCGCTCCAGGGAACCCCCACGGTGATCCTCTTCGGGCCCGCGCAGGCGTGGCTCTGGGCACCGCCCTACCCCAACGCGGTGCCGGTGCAGGGAGCCTGCGGGCTCAACTGCATGGCGCAGCCCTTCGAGTGGGAGTGCCCCTGGAAGGTCTGCATGGAGGTGATCCGGCCTGAGACGGTGCTGGCCACCCTGCTGGGCCTGCTGGAGATGGGCCGGACGGGGGCGTGGTAGGCTGGCGGCGAGAGGGGTGACGTGATGACGCTGCGTGCTCTGGAGGCGGAGGACCTCTTCCGGCTCCGCTTCCTGGGGGAGCCGGAGCTGTCGCCCGACGGCTCGCGGCTCCTCTGCGTGGAGACGACCATCGACCCCAAGCGGAACGGCTACCGCTCGCGCCTGGTCGCCTTCGACCCCGAGCGGGGCGGCCCGCCGCGCCCCTGGACGAACCCCCCGGAGGGCCGCTCGGATCGCCATCCGCGCTACTCGCCCGGCGGGGGGCAGGTGGGCTTCCTCTCCGACCGCTCCGGTTCGAACCAGCTCTGGCTGATGCCGGCGGACGGCGGCGAGGCGCGGCAGGTGACGCAGGTGAAGGGGATCGCCGACTTCGCCTGGGTGGACGAGCGGCGGTTGCTCCTGACCGTCCGCGAGGGCGAGGAGGGGCCCGAACCGCCCGAGCCGGAGGAGGAGGGACCGCCACCCGACGAGGCGGCGGCCCAGAGGAAGCGGTACACGCGCGACGTCCGCGTCGTCGACCGCATCTTCTACCGCATCGACAGCGTGGGCTACATCCACCGGGAGCGCTCCCACCTCTTTCTGCTCGACCTCTCCGAGCTGCCCGCCGGCGGCGAGCCGGCCGGCCCGGAGCGGCTGCGCAGGCTGACGGGGCCCGGCGGGTGGGACGACGAGGAGGCGCGACCCTCGCCGGACGGCCGCCGGGTGGCCTTCGTCTCGCGGCGCGACGAGGCGCACCCCGACCTGACGGACCTCTACGTGCTGTCGCTGGAGGGCGGGGAGCCGCGGCGCCTGACGGCGGGCGGCGGGGGCGTGGGCGAGCCGGCCTGGTCGCCCGACGGCGAGCGGATCGCCTTTCTCTTTGCGCGCAAGAACCCCGACGGCTCCTCGGGCAACGCCGAGGCCTGGTGGGTGCCGGCCGACGGCTCGGGCGCGGCGCAGCCGCTGAGCGCCGGCTACGACCGCTCGCTGGTCGACGCCTCGCTGGGCGACACCCGCGGCCACGACGGCGGCGCGCCGCTGGTCTGGTCGCCGGATGGGAGCCGGCTCTACGCGCTCGCCTCCGACCGCGGGGCGACGCGCCTCGTGGCCGTCGAGGTGGGCGGCGGACGCGTCGAGACGCTGACCGGGGAGGAGCCGAGCCTCTTCGGGATCGCCTGGCCCCGCGACCGCTCCTTCTTCGTGGCGTTGGGCACCGAGGCGCTGGCGCCCTGCGACCTCTGGCGCGGGCGGCCGGGGGAGGGCGGGCTCCGGCGGCTGAGCCGGATCAACGGGGAGCTCCTGGACGGGATCGACCTGGGCGTGCCGGAGCGCTTCACCTTCCGCGCGCGGCCCGGGAGTCCGGAGATCGACGGCTGGCTGCTGCGGCCGGCCGGCAACGGGCCGGAAGCCGGGGTGCCGGCGCCGGTGGTGCTGGAGGTGCACGGCGGGCCGGCCATGATGTACACGGGCGCCTTCTTTTTCGAGTTCCAGCTGCTCCGCGCCCGCGGCTTCGCGGTCCTCTGGTCCAACCCGCGCGGCTCCGAGGGGTACGGGGAGGCCTTCCGCAACGCCATCCACGGCCGCTGGGGGACCGACGACTTCGAGGACGTCATGGCGCTGCTGGACGCCGGCCTCGCCCGGGGCGGCCTCGACCCGGAGCGCGCCGGCATCGCCGGGGGCAGCTACGGCGGCTTCATGACCAACTGGGCGGTCGGCCACAGCGACCGCTTCCGCGCCGCCGTCACCATGCGCAGCGTCGTCAACTGGGAGAGCGACTTCGGCACGGGCGACTTCGGCTTCCTGGACGACGAGATGTTCGGCGGGGCGCTGCCCTGGCGCGACCCGGAGCCGTACCGGCGCATGTCGCCGCTCACCTACGTGGAGGCGATCCGCACGCCGCTCCTCATCCTTCACTCGGAGAACGACTGGCGCTGCCCCATCGAGCAGGCGGAACAGCTCTACGCGGCGCTGAAGAAGCTGGGGCGGACGGTGCTCTTCGTCCGCTACCCGGGCGAGAGCCACGAGCTCTCGCGCTCCGGCAAGCCCTGGCACCGCCTCGACCGGCTGGAGCGGATCGCCGGCTGGTTCGAGCAGTACCTGCGCCCCGCGGGCCGCTGAGCCCGGGGAGCACGCCGGTCCCGGACGATCGCCCGGAGTCCGCCTCCGGGCGATCGCTCACTCCTGGGGCGAGCGGGTGAGGCCGATGCGGCGGCCGTTGCGGAAGTTGAAGACGTCGACGACGCCGAAGCCCGCCTCCGCGAAGGCCTTGGCCAGCGCGCCCGGGCTCTCCACGTCGACGCGGAGCATGATCAGGTAGGCACCGGCGCTCTCCGCGCGGTGGGTGACCACGTGGGTGATGTTGCCGCCGTGCTCGCCCACGATGCGGGCGATCCGCTCCAGCTGGCCCGGCCGCTCCACCGCCGCCAGGGTGAAGCGCGTGTTCTCCTCGCCGGCGCCGAAGAGGCGGGCGAACTCCGCGATCAGGGCGTCGCGGGTGACGATGGCGACCAGTTCGCCGGTCTCGTCGACGACGGGGAGGAAGTTGAGCGGCTCGCCCAGCATGCGGACGGCCACCTCTTCGATGACGTCGTCGGGGTGGACCGGTTCCGGCGCCGCATCCATCAGGTCGGCGACGGTGACCCGCGGCACGCGCCCGGAGAGCGCCCAGTCGTAGACGGCCCGCGCCGTGATGACGCCGACCAGCTCCCGGGCCCGCGTCACCGGCAGGGAGGTCACGCCCGTGTCCTGCAGGACGACCAGCGCCTCGTCCGCCGTGGTCTCGGGCCGGACGGAGAGGATGTCCGTCCGCCAGAAGTTGCGGACGAACAAGGGCATCACCCCTTGAGCCAGCTTGATTCTCCGTCCGCCGCCCGCTCTCCTATGCCGGTCGCGAGCCTTCCCCGGAACCGGCGGGTGACCGGCCGCCGGGGAGGATGGCCAGCGGCCCCTCCTCCAGGCGGCTGTGGCGCTCCCAGGTGGACGGCTCCTCCGGGTCGAAGCGCTCGAGGTAGGCGATCACTTCATTGACGATCTGGCTGGGCGTGGAGGAGCCCGCCGTCACGCCCACCTTCCGCGCACCGCGCAGCCAGGCGGGGTCGATCTCGCCCACGAAGCCCACCCGGTAGGCCGGCCGGCCCGCGATCCGCCGGACCACGTCCACCAGCCGGTTGGAGTTGTTGGACTGCTCGTCGCCAACGACGATGACCAGGTCGCACTCGCGCCCCTGCGCCACCGCCGCCTGCTGCCGCAGCTGCGTGGCCAGGCAGATCTCGTTGAAGACCTCCGCCCCGGGGAAGCGTTCCTGGACGCGGGCGATCAGGTCGGCCGTATCCCACTGGCTGAGGGTGGTCTGCGTGACGACCGCCACCCGCGAGCTGCCGGGGGGCAGCTCCAGCTGCTCCACGTCGCGCGCCTCCTCCACCAGGTGGACGTGGCCCGCCCCCTCGCCCATGGCTCCTTCGGGCTCGGGGTGCCCCTTCTTGCCGATGTAGATGACCTCGTAGCCCTGGGCCACCTTCTGGCGGATCACCTCGTGCGTGCGGGTGACGTCCGGGCAGGTGGCGTCGACCACGTGGAGCCCCTTCTCGCGCGCGCGGCGCTTCACCTCGGGCGAGACGCCGTGCGCGGTGAAGATGACGGTGCCGCGGTCGATGCCCTCGAGCAGGCGCAGGCGGTCGTTCCCCTCCAGGGTGACGACGCCCAGGGTGCGGAGCCAGTCGACCACGTGCCGGTTGTGGACGATCATGCCGAGGATGTGGATCGGGCGCGGCACGGCCGGATCGGCAGCCACCCGCTGTGCCAGCGTGAGCGCGTCGGCCACGCCGTAGCAGTAGCCGCGCGGTGTGATCTTGACGACCTCCATGGCCCCACCCCGCTCCTCTCCGAAGTATAGACGAGGCCGGGAGGGCCTCTGAGGGGAAGGTGGGCAACGGGGGACGGAGCCCGCGGGCCCCGCCCCCCGCCGTCGGGGTCGGTCCCCTGCCGGCCGGCACCGCCGCTCAGCGCGCCTGCGTGGCCGCGTAGGCCTCGGCTGCGCCGCGGGCGTCGCCGCTGACGCCGAGTACCACCTGGATGCCGACGGCGCCCAGCGAGCGGAGCATGCCCTCGCCCATCTCGCCGGCCAGTACCACCTGGACGTCCTGCTCGCGCAGCGTCTCGAAGACGCGACGGTGGTGCTCGCCCCTCGGCACGAGGTCGTGAGAGCGGCCCCAGTCCACGTCCAGGAGATCCCAGCCGGTCACCCGGCCGTCTTCCAGGGTGGCCACCGCCAGGCGGGGCGCCCGCCCGAAGTGGGGAAAGATCCGGCCCTCGTTGTCGACAGGAAGCGCTGCCCGCACCGTTACCCTACCCCCTTACCGTACTTGCCCGGGAACCTCCGCCATCATAGCCCCGTGGCCTCGAAGCGGTCGAGCAGCTGGGCGAAGAAGGCCAGCGTCTGCTCGATGGGCTCCGGGCTCCGCAGATCGACGCCCGCCTCGGCCAGGAGGTCGAGCGGGTCGCGCGCGCTGCCCGAGGCCAGGAAACGGAGGTAGCGCTCGCGCGCGTCGTCCTCCCCCCGCCGGATGCGCTCCGCCAGCGCCGTCGCCGCCGAGACGGCGGTGGCGTACTGGTAAACGTAGAAGTTCATGTAGAAGTGCGGGATCCGCGCCCACTCCAGGTCGATTTCCGGGTCGACCGTCATCTCCGGGCCGTAGTAGTCGACGTTGAGGCGGTGGTAGAGCTCGGAGAGGTTGTCGGCGTGGAGCGCGCCGCCTGCCTCCACCAGCTCGTGGATCCGCTGCTCGAATTCGGCGAAGAGCGTCTGCCGGAAGAGCGTGGTGCGGAGCGTCTGCAGGTAGCGGTCCAGCAGGCGGCGCTCCTCCTGCGGGTCGCGGCTCCGTTCCAGCAGCTCCTGGATGAGCAGCGACTCGTTGAGCGTCGAGGCCACCTCGGCCACGAAGAGGGCGTAGCGCGCGGTGGGATACGGCTGCGCCGCGTTGGAGTAGAAGCTGTGCATGGCGTGGCCCATTTCGTGGGCGAGGGTGAAGACGCCGTCCAGGTCGCCCTGGTAGTTGAGGAGTACGTAAGGGTGGGTGCCGTAGACGGAGGTGGTGTAGGCGCCCGACACCTTGCCACGGTTCTCGTAGACGTCCACCCAGCCGCCGCGCAGCGCCTCGTCCAGGTCGGCCGCGTAGCGCTCGCCCAGCGGGCGGAGCCCCTCCTCCACCAGTCGGACGGCTTCCTCGTAGGGGACGGGCGGGGCCGGCTCGGCCGCGACGGGGACGTAGACGTCGTAGAGGTGGATGCTCTCCAGGCCCAGCGCTCGCCTGCGCAGCGTCACCCAACGGTGGAGGAGGTCGAGGTGGCGGCGGACCGTGGCGACCAGGTTGTCGTAGACCTCCACCGGGATCTGGTGCGGCGTCAGCGCCGCCTCCCGCGCCGAGGCGTAGCGGCGCGCCCGGGCGAAGAAGACGTTCTTCCGCACCTCGGCGTGGAGCGAGGCCGCCAGCGTGTGGCGGTGGTGCGCCAGCGTCTCGCCCATGGCGGCGAAGGCGCGCCGGCGCACCTCCCGGTCGCGGCTCTCCAGGAAGTGGACGTACCGCCCGTGGCTCATCTCCACCTCGCGTCCCTGCTCGTCGAGGATGCGCGGAAAGCGGAGGTCGGCGTGCTGGACCGCCTGGAAGATCCGCTCCGGCGCCTGGGCCAGCTCGCCGGCGGCCGCCAGCAGCGCCTCCGTCTCCTCCGAGCGGACGTGGGGCCGGAGCCGCGCCAGGCGTTCCAGACGCGGACGGTAGGGCCCGAGGCCGGGCTCCTCGCGCTGCCAGCGCTCCAGTCGCCCGGGCTCCAGGGCGAGGATCTCCGGCTCGAGGAAGGCGCCCGCCTCGGCCGCGCGGTGGGCCAGCGCCAGGGCGCGGTCGAGCCGCTCCCGGTTGCGGGCGACGCGCTGGTCTTCGTCCAGGCGCAGGCTGGCGTAGACGACCAGCCTCTCCAGCTGCAGCGAGAGCTCGTCCGCCAGGCGCAGCACCGCCAGCAGGTCGGCGGGACTGCGGCCGAGGCGGCCGCGCTGGGCGGCCAGCTCGGGAAGCCGGCCCTCCGCCTGGCGGAAGACCTCCTCCCAGGCCTCCGCGTCGGGGAAGAGATCCTCCAGCCGCCACCGCCAGCGCGGCTCCAACTGCTCCCGCTCCGGTACCTCCGCCCCGGCCGCTCCCGCCGGGGTCACGCTCTCCTCCACTCTCTTCACCTCCGCCGGCCGGCTCGTTGCCGGGCTCGCGGCCGCCGCACGGCGGCCTGCAGGGGGTGCGGGCCTCGCGCCGCCCCGCGCCCCGGCTCCCATGCTACGACCGCGCGTGCCCGCCCGGCGAGCGCCGGGCGGGGAGCCGCCCGCCGGGCGCTCATGCCCGGCCCGTTCCGGGGAGCGGCTGCTCTCCCTCCGGCGAGGGGGGAGCGGTCGGAGCCGGCTCGCGCGCCCGGCCGAAGGGCCAGAGCAGGACGTAGAGGAGGGCCGCCGCGGCGGCCAGACTGCCGCCGGCGGCCAGAAGGCCCCGTCCCGGCAGCAGCCGCCCCCAGGGCCCGGCCTCGAGCGCCCCCAGGCCTGCAGCCATCAACACCGCCCCCAGCACGGCCAGCCCCAGCTGGAGGAGCGAGATGCCCGCGGCGCGGGGCCGCCGCCCCAGAAAGAGCGGGAAGAGCGCGTAGCCCACCCCGTAGGCCAGGGTCGTCGCCCAGCCCAGGAGTGCCAGATGCGTCGCCAGCGGTGAGAGCGGGTCGAGGCCCAGCAGGAGGCCGAGGCCGAGGAGGGCGGCGAAGAGCCAGCCCGCGCGCCAGGCGAAGGCGAGCGGTGGTCCCAGCCGCCGCAGGCGGCGCCCCGGCGCCAGGTAGAGCGCCGCGGCCTCGAGCAGGGCCAGCCCGAGGAGGCGGGAGCCGGCGCCGGCCAGCGCCCAGTTGCCCAGCGCGCTCCCGACGGCTGCCAGGGCCAGGCCGAGGAGCCAGAGGAGCTGGGCCAGTTCGCCGCCGCGGCGGCGAACCGCCGGGTAGGCGAGCCAGCGGGGGAGGAGGTGGAGGGGGACGGCCAGGAGCGTGCCCGCCACCCATCCGTAGCGGAGGAGCAGAGCGCCGGCCGGCGGGGTGACGTAGGGCGCCGCCGGCGCGAGGCCGCGGACCAGCGGCCGGAGCTGCCAGGCCAGCGCCGCCAGGAGCGCCAGCAGGGCGAGCTCGGTTCCGCGGCGGCCCACCGGGTCGGTCTCCCGCGCCAGCTCCGAACGGGTCAGCAGGTGGATCCAGGGCGCCGGACGCGCCAGAGGGCGCCGCCCGCGCGCGGCCGCTCGCGCCCGGCGCTCGGCTTCCCGGGCCAACTCGCGGCTGGCGGCCGCGGCCAGCGCCTCGCGGTCGAGGCGGGCGCCAAAGAGAAGCGTGGCCAGCAGATTGGCCAGGAAGAGAAGCGCCGCCAGCGCCTGCATTGCCAGGCCGGCGGCCACCAGGGCGGGCGTGGCGCCCACGTCGCCCGCCAGCAGCGTCCAGAGGGCGACCTCCGCCGCCGCCAGGTGGAGCTGTCCCAGCCAGGGCCACGGTGGCTGCCGCCCGAGGAGCAGGGAGAGCATGGCGTAGGTGACGCCGGTGATCAGAAAGGTGAGCCAGCCCCAGGGGTTGATCTGCTCGTGGAGCGGCCGCAGCAGCGGGATGATCGCCGGCCTGAGCGCCATCCAGGCGCCCAGCGAGACGCCCAGGGCGAAGTGGGCCAGGCCGAGGGCGGTGAAGAGCGCCGGCAACCTGCCGACGGCCGAGCTGGCGACCTGTCGCACCTCACACCACCCCTCCGCGCGCGTCGCGCGAGGAGAGCGCCGCTGCCGGCGCCGCCGCGGGATCCCACTGCCGGCGCAGGGCGAGCGCGGCCAGGATGGCCGCCAGGCTGACGGCACCGCCGACCAGGAAGCCGGCCCCGGCTCCCCAGCGCTGCGCCAGCCAGCCCACCAGGAGCGAGCCCAGGGGCGCGACGCCGTTGAGGAGCATGACGTAGAGGCTCATGACGCGGCCGCGCAGCTGGTTGGGCACGGTCACCTGGACGGTGCTGTTGGAGGTGGCGATGTAGAGGATCATGGCGAAGCCGACGGCGGGCAGGAGGAGCATGGCGGCGAGGAAGTGGCGGAGCGTGCCCAGCACGGTGACGCCGAGGCTGAAGGCCAGTCCCCCGCCCAGCAGGATCTCCCGCCGCGGCCCGTGGCGCGAGAGCAGGGCCAGGACCAGGGCGCCGGCCAGCGCGCCCGCCCCCAGCGCCGACATCAGGTAGCCCAGCCGCTCCGGCCCGGCGCGCAGGGTGAAGCGGACGTACGCCGGCATGAGGACGTTGAAGTTGAGGCCGAAGGTGCTGACGACACCGACCAGGAGGGTGGTCACCAGCACCAGCGGGGTGCGGCGTACGTACTCCAGCCCGCCCGCCACCTCCCGCAGCAGCGAGGCGTGTACCGTCTCCGCCGGCCGGCGCTCCAGGCGCATCAGGAGCAGACCGGCGATGACCGGGAGGAAGCTGGCCGCGTTCAGGACGAAGGCCCAGCCCACGCCCACCCGCGCGATGACCAGGCCCGCCGCGGCCGGCCCCACCAGGCGCGCCCCGTTGAAGGCGGAGGAGTTGAGCGAGATGGCGTTCATCAGGTCCTCGCGTCCCACCATCTCGACGATGAACGCCTGCCGGGCCGGGTTGTCGAAGCTCTGCACGGTCCCGATGAGGAAGGCCAGCAGCAGCACGTGCCAGACGCGCACGTGCCCCGAGAGCACCAGCAGGCCCAGCGTCAGGGCGATGAGGGCGAGGAGCGTCTGGGTGACCACCAGCAGCCCGCGCTTGGGGAGCCGGTCGACCAGCGCTCCCGCCACCAGCGAGAAGATGAGGAAGGGCAGGAACTGGAGCGCCGAGACGACGCCCAACACCCAGGCCGAATCGGTCAGCTGCAGGACGAGCCAGCCCTGGCCGACGTTGTCCATCCACGTGCCGACCAGCGAGATCAGCTGTCCGGCGAAGAAGAGCTGGAAGTTCCGGTGGCGCAGGGCGGAGAAGGCGCCCCGCAACCCCCGTCCCGGGCGATCTTCCGTCGGGCGCACACCTCCGCAGGGGACCGGGAGGACCGCTTTCGACAGCCGGCGACCGTCCGTCATCGTACCACAAGCACACCGGCCGCCGCGGCCGCGGGGCGGCGGGGACCCGGTCCGGCCCGTGGCCGGGAACCCGCTCCCCCGGGTGGCGTCCAAGGAGGCGGGAGGGGATGGCGATGGCCGGAAGGGTAGGGGCGGCGCTTCTCGCGCTCCTGTTCGCGGCCGCCGCCTGCGGGGGCGGCGCCGGCGCCCCCGCAGGCGTGCGCCCCACCGCGCCGGCCGCGCCGGCTGCACTGCGGCCGGGTGGGCAGCCGGCGGGCGAGCCCGCCCTGGTCGTCTACTTCCTGCGGGGGGGAGGCGGAGGCCGGCCGGAGCCGGTTCCCGTGCGCCGGCCGTGGCCGGCGGGCCTGCCGAGAGGGGAGGCCCTTCCGCACCTGCGCGCGGCGGTGGAGGCGCTCCTGGCCGGGCCGACGCCGGAGGAGCGCGCGGCAGGGCTGGCGAGCGCGCTGCCACCCGGAGTACGCCTGTTGGGGGCAAGGGTGGAGCGGCCGGTGGCCGTGCTCGACTTCTCGCGCGAGCTGGAAGAGAGCGGCGGCACGCTGGCGGTGGCCTCGCTGCTCGACCAGATCGCGCTGACAGCTGCCTCCGTGGAGGGCGTGAAGGGCGTGGAGCTGCTGGTCGAAGGCCGCAGAGTGGGCGGGGAGGAGCGGCCCTACACCGGGGAGGGCTTCCTCTTCCGGCGGCTCCTGCCGCCCGCCGGCTCGCGCCTGGTGGCGGGGCTGGCGCCGGAGGACGCGCTGGACCTCTGGATCGCGGCCATCCCCGACCGCGAGGCCATGTGGCGGCTGATGGGGCCCTCGCTGCGCGCCCGCTACGGGAGCGCCGCAGCCGTCGACACGGCGGCCTGGGCGGAGGGCCTGGGCAGCTACCGCGGCTACACGCTCCAGGCGGGCGAGGTGCGGGGGGGCGGGACGGGGACGGGCAAGGGCCGGCGGGTCGACGTCCGCCTGAGCGGGACGGCCACGCTGGAAGGGACGACGGAAAGCGTCGTCTACGTGGCGCACATGATCTGGAGTGGCGGCTTCTGGCGCTTCGACGGAGGGGAAAGAGTGCGCTAGACTGCTTCTAACCTCTTATCGTGGAGGCGGGGGATGCGAGCGTGACCGCATCGCCACTCCTGTTGGAGCACCTGAGCGAGGGCGATCTCCGGTTTCTGGCCCGGGTGACCGGCCGGGAAGGGGAGGGAGAGGCGGGGGCCGTGGAGCGGCTGCGCCGGGAGCCGGAGGAGGTGGAGGCCGCGCTGGACGACCCGCGCCTCTTCGCCGAGCTGTCGCGCGGCGAGGAGTGGCTGGCCAGGGTGACGCCCTTCCTTCTGTTCCAGGTCTTTCTCCGCCGGGCGTTGCGCGACCTTGCCAGCACCAGCTACGCGAGCGAGCTGGCCGGGCCGCGGCTGCGCGTGCCGCTCTTCGATACGCCGGAGCTGGTCCGCTTCCTGGCGGACCGGCAGCGGCGCGACTACCTGGCGCTCCTGCTGGCCTCCTTCACCCGGGCCGGCAGCGGGCGCGTCTGGGTGCGGACGGCGCGCGGGCCGCGGCGGATGCGCGTCAGCGAGCTCGATCTTCGCCGCATGCGCGAGCTGGCCCAGGTGGTGGACGCGCGCGACCGCTTCCTGGTCTACCGGCGGGTGGGGGACCTGGCCCTCTTCCTGAGCGGGGTCTTCGCCGAGCACGTGGCGGCGCTCTCGCCAGCGCCGCTGGACTGGCTGGAGGAGGAGGGCCGCCGCTACTACGGGCTGGCCGCCGACCAGGCAGGGGCCGGCCTCTCCGGCTGGCGCCAAGTGCTGGAGAGCCTGGCCTCCGACTTCCGCCGCGCCCGGCGCATCCTCAACTACGCCAGCTGGCACTACTTCCGCGGCTGGCAGGAGCGGCTCTTCGGAACGCCCGTCTAGGGCGGCGCCCGGGAGGTGGAAGCCTTGCGTGCGGAGGCGGCGGGCGGGGGACCGCGGGCGGACCGCGGGCACCTAGGATGGACGGGGAAGTTGCGCCAGTTCCTCTGGGGCCTCTTCTACTACGACAGCTACCGCGAGACGGTGGAGCAGGCCAGGAAGCTGGACGACCTCATCCGGCTGATGCTCTTCGGCGAGTTCCTGGGCGTGCCGCTGATGAACGCCTCCGTCGCCCTGCGCCTGCTCCCCTACGCCCTGGAGGGACTGCCGGGCTGGCGCGAGCGCCTGTCGCAGGAGTTCGACGTGGTGGAGGAGCTGCCCCACATCGACTGACCGGCGGCCGGTGGGCCGCCCCGCGCCGGGGGCGGCCTCGGCCCGCCGGACGGCAGCGGGAGGGAGAACGTGTCGCCGCTCAACACGCTGGTCTACGTCCTGGCCGGGTTGCTGGCCGTCTGGTGGGTGGCGGGCGCCTACGCCAACCGGCGGCGGGCGGACCGCCTCCTGGCCGCCCTTCGTCCGCACCTGCGCGAGCTGGCCGGCTCCGCCAGCATCCGCTGGCACGGCGGGTCGGCCTTCCGCATCGACCTGCAGGAGGTGGCGGCGCCCTTCCGGGCCGTCTCCATCCTGGCGCTGCTGGCCGGGCGCGAGGCGCCGCTGGCCCTTCTCTGGAACCGGTGGCGGGGCGGTGGGGACAGGCTGGTGATCGAGGCCGACCTGCAGCGCCGCCCGGGACGCGAGGCCGTCCTGGAGGGACCGGAGGGGCTGCCCGGCCTGCCCGCGGGCTCGGTGCTGGCGCTGCGGCGGGAGCATCCCCACCTGCACCTGGCCGTACCGCTTCGCGGGCGGCCCGAGCCGGTGGTGGAGGCGACCTTCCGCATGCTCCGCGGCCCCTTGGCCGGCGGTGCCTAGGAGAGGCGTCCGCCGGCCGCGGTCAGTGGCAGGCGAGGCCTGCCAGGGCCGTCGCCAGGCGCTCCCGCTCCGCCGCCTCCAGCCCTCCCCAGAGGTTGAGCCGGACTCCCCGGCCGGTGAGGGGGCAGGAGAAGCCGACCGTCACCAGCGGACGGCCGCGGCCCAGGCGGCCCAGCAGCGGGCGGGCCTCGCCCCACTCCAGGCGGCCGGGGTGGTCGTTGACCGTCACCTCGAGCCGGCCCCGCGCCGGGGAGAGGCGCGGCGGCGGGGGCAGCGCCGCCGCAACGCGGAGGTCGAGGCGGGCCAGGCGGCCGTCGCCGAGCCGGAGCAGGTAGGCGGCTTGGCCCTCGCGCGTCCACGAGACGCCATCCAGAAGGACGCGCGCGTCCACCTCCGGCGAGGCGCCCGGATCGAGCAGCTCCCAGCCCTCGGGCAGCGGGAGCACGAGGAAGTTGACCGTTCCCAGGATCAGGTTGTTGGCCGCGATCAGATGCTCGCCCACGTCGCCGCCTCCCCGCTCCGCCCGCGACCGGCGGGGGCCCCGCTCAGGCCGGCAGCTCGGCGGCCAGGTCCTGGCTGGGGCGGAACATGTCCTCGGCCACCTGTTCCACGGCCTTCAGCCCCACCACCTCGCGCGGGTAGAGGGGCAGGTAGGCGCGTACCAGCGGGCCCAGGTCGGCCTGGATGGTGTTCAGGTAGCCGCCCTGCTCGGCGAACTTGTTGCGCAGGTATTCGTCCGGCGTCTCGCCCAGCGACTCGCGGGTGATCACCTCGTTGACCACCACGCCGCCCACGGGGATGTCGTAGGCGCGCACCATCTCGATGAAGCGCTTGACCACCGAGATGGGCAGAGAGAGCGGCAGCGTGACGAAGAAGAAGGCGGTGACGGCCGGGTCGACCAGCAGCCCCTTCACCTTCTCGAAGCGCTCGCTCATGGCGATCAGGTCGGCCATCATGGGGTCCCGCTGCACTTCCTCCAGGACCTTCTCCTTGCGGAAGGAGAGCTGGACGCGGAGCGAGAGCGCCTCCTTCCGGCTCTCGATGAGGCGGCCCAGCCAGAGGCCGTAGATCTTGGAGAGCCCGATCAGCCGGACGGCGTTGGCGACGGCGGCGGTGTCGAAGACGATGCGGTCGTACTCGCCCGACTGCATCAGCATCATGTCCGTCATCTTGTCGAACATGGCCGACTCCTCGAAGGCCGGGTTGGTCATGGCGATATCGATGAAGGGCCGCGCGTCGACCGGGATGTCGGCATAGCGGAGGAACTCGCGGATGCGCGCGCTGACGCTCTCGCGGTAGCGCTGCACCGCATCCTCGGTGTTCACCTCGATGGCGAAGAGGCCGTCGACCCCCTGGACCGGCTTCACCTGGCCGCCGGAGAGATCCTGGCCGAAGAGGCTGGAGAGCGAGTGGACGGGGTTGAGCGAGGCCAGGAGCGTCCGCTTCCCCTGGCGCGCGAAGTGGTAGGCGAGCACGGCCGCACTGACCGTCTTGCCCACCCCGCCCTTGCCTCCGGTGAAGACGAAGCGGAGGTCCGGGTGCTCCTCGAGGAACTGGCCGAGAGTCTGCATGGTCGGGAACGGTCCTCCCTTCCTGGATGGAGGCGCGCCGCGAGAGGCTCGCCGGGCCCTAGATGGCCACCTTGCAGTCCATGAGGTCGGCGCTCGCCTGGGCGATCATCTCCAGCCCCTTGGGCTCGCGCGTGTACATGGGGACCACGGAGAGGACGTGGTCGCCGAACTTGCGCGCGATCTCCTGCAGGTAGGGGCGCTGCCCCTCCAGCCGGTTGCGGAGGAATTCGCTCAGGTTGGGCTGCTCGATCAGCTCGGGCGGGTAGACCTGGTTGACGATCAAGCCGCTGAGCTGGATGCCCAGTTCCGAGAACATGGAGAGGGCGCGGTCGGTGTCCAGGATGGCCATCTGCTCCGGGATCAGCACCATGAAGAAGCCGGTGCTCGTCTGGTTGGTGATCAGGTCGGTGAAGGTGGTGATGCGCCGCCGGATGTCCACCAGCTCCGCCATCATGGCGTCCTCCTGGGCGCGCTCGCCCTTCAGGGAGGCGGCCACCTGCTCGTACTCGGCCACCTGGCTGCGCGCCTCGGTGATCTTCTCCACCCACTTGGAGAGGATCTCGGCCATGGCCACCATGCGCACGCCGTGCCCGAAGGGCGGCATGTCGAAGATGTACATGTCGTACTCGCCGGCCGCCACCAGCTCGGCCATGGCGTCATAGGTGGCCGACTCGTACATCGACGGCTCCGCGGAGGAGGAGTCGATGTACTCCTCGATCTCGCGCGGCAGCTCCTCCAGACCGTACATCTCGCGGATCTTCTGCTTGACGCTGGCCTGGTACTCCGCCACCCGCCGGTCGGCGTCGATCTCGACGACGTAGAGGTTGGGGATCACCTCGATGACGCCCCTGCCGAAGAAGTTCTGCTCGAAGATGTCCGAGAGCGAGGCCTGCGGGTCGGTGCTGAACAGGAGCGTCTTCCGCTTCTTCTCGGTGGCCATGTAATAGGCGAGCGAGGAGCTGGACGTGGTCTTCCCCAGCCCGCCCTTGCCTGCGAAGATCGCTACCCGGATCTCGGGATGTGCGTCGAAGTAGGCCCTGAGACCGGCCGGCTTCAAGTCGCTGTCACCTCCGAAGAATCGCCTCCGGGAAGTCCCCGGAGATGGCACCTAGTAGAGCGCGTCGGTGAAGTCGCGCTCGCGGAAGACCCGCTGCTTCCAGGACTCGATGTTCGGGACGGCGTAGGGCAGGATGCGCAGGGAGTAGTAAGGCGGCAGGACCGGTATGCCCAGCATGTCCCCCAGCGTGATGAACATGAAGAGGTGCTCCATGTACATGCGCGTGCGCAGCGCCGCGGTCACGTTGCCGTGCGAGGCCATGCCGTAGAGGACGTCCTTCATGACGTTGCCGAGCCCCTGCTTCTCGCCGCCGGACTCCGCCGAGGGGGCCTCCTGCTCCGTCTTCTTGCTGCGGCGCCAGAACATCCGTACTCACCTCGCCGAGATAGCGTGTGCCCGGGCAGGAGCCGCCGGCCCTGCCCGGGCGCCGGTACCCTCTCTTGCGTTGCCGCCCGCGACTGCGCCCGGGCCGGGCGGAGCCCGGCCCGCCGCGACCTTCTTCTCAGCGCGCCGGCGTCGCCGACTGGCCCACCGCACCCACGGGTTGGGCGCGGGAGGCCGTGTAGGAGCGAAGCGTCATCGACGCCATGCGGAAGCCGAGGATGATCAGCATCACGCCCACCAGCGTGAAGACGGCGTCCAGCGTGTGCGCCGCCCAGGGGATGGTGCCCAGCGGCGGCTGGACCAGCGTCTTTCCGGTGTAGACCGCCTTGGCGAAGATGTAGGTCTGGTAGACCAGCCCGAGCAGCGTGGTCACGATCATGAACATGGCCGGCCAGAAGGTCCAGCCGCTCTGGCTCCGGGTGCGGGCGAGATGGATGGAGATCAGCATCAGCGCCAGGCCGGCGAGCAGCTGGTTGGAGCCGCCGAAGTAGAGCCAGAGGTTGTTCCAGGAACCCGAGACGGCGAAGAGCCAGGCGATCAGGATGCCGACGAAGGTGGCCACGTGCTTCTGGCCCAGGATGGCGAAGCGCCCCTGGCCCGCCACCTCGGCGGAGATCAAGCGCCAGAAGCGGGTGACCAGCGACTGGACGGTGATGGCGTAGAGCACCAGCGAGACGCCGAAGAAGGTGCTCAGGAAGGCCACCGCCCCCTGCCCGCCGAGGAAGCCTTCGGTCAGGCGGATGGCCCCCGCCACCCAGGCGGTGGTGTTCTTGGTGATCTCGCCGGGGGCCAGCACCATGTAGGCGGCCAGCGAGGCCAGCGCCACCAGGCCCTCGGAGAGCATGGCGCCGGCGCCCACCGGATGCGCGTCGCTCTCCAGGTCCAGCTGCTTGGAGGTGGTAGAGCTGCCGACCAGGCTATGCCAGCCGGAGATGGCGCCGCAGGCGATGGCCAGGAACATCATCGGCCAGAGCGGACCGGTGTTGGGCGACCAGAAGCCCTTCCAGGCCGGCTGCTGCAGCGAGACGTGGAAGACCGGCGAGAGCAGGCCGCCGATGATGATCAGGGCGACGGCGATGAAGGTGGGGAAGAAGCTGATGAAGTTCATCGGCTGGATGAGCGTCGGCAGCGGCAGCACCGAGGCGACGAAGAGGAAGACGCCCACCAGCGCCGCCCAGAAGGGCGTCGACCACGGGCCGAAGGGGTCGGCGGGGGTGTGCAGGTAGACGCCGGCGACGATGGAGAGGACCACGAGCAAAAGACCGATCAGCGTCGTCAGTCCGACGTTGAGCCGCACCTTGTACATGAGCTGGCCGACGATGACGGCGGTGATGATGACGCCGATGGTGGCGGCGAAGGTGCCGGGAAGCGTGTTCCAGAACTGGGCGATGAAGAAGACGAAGGTGGCGGAGATCATCTGCAGGTAAAAGAGGATGAAGCCCAGCAGGGTGCTTCGCCCGCTGGCCCCGGTGAACTCGTACGAGATCGGCCCGAAGGAGCGGCCGTTGTTCCGCACGGAGACCATGATGGCCCCGTAGTCCTGGAGCCAGCCGATGAAGAAGTTGCCCAGGATGATCCAGACCAGGGCGGGCAGCCAGCCGTACTGCAGGGCGATGAAGGGGCCCAGGATCGGGCCCAGGGCGGCCACGCTCTTGAACTGGTAGCCCCAGAGCACGTACCGGCTCGCCGGGAAGAACTCCACGCCGTCCATGTACATGTGGGCGGGCGTGGTCCGCTTCGGGTCCGGCTTCCAGACGTTGCGGTCGTACCATCGGCCGTACCCCAGGTAGGCGATCCCGTAGAAGACCAGGGCCGCCACGACGAACCAGAACGGCGTCGTCACGCTTCCCCCTCCTCTTCTGCAAGAGTCACCGCCGGCGGGCGGCGGTGCGGTGAAAGGACGGTTCGACCGGCGAAGACCGAAATCCTTCCCGACGTGTCGATCGGATGACCTGAAGTGGCGAGGCGGATGTCGAGGGCGACGGAAAAGGCGCCAGGGCGGGCCGGTCAGGCCGATACGCGCAGCTCCTCCCGCACCGCCGCGCAGGCGGCCTCCGGCGTCAGCTGCCGGACCACGCGGCGTCCGCCCACGATCACGGCAGGACCCCTTCCGAGGCGGTGGCGGAGGGAGAGCCAGAGGCCCTGGGGCGAGTAGGCGTCGACGGTGACCGGCTCCACGGCGGGACCGAACTCGCTCACCAGGGCGTTGAGCACCTCGACGGCGCGCTCCTGCTCCTCCACCACCTCGGGCGGATACTCGCGGAGCTGCTCCTGCGGGTAGTGGAGGCTGGCCACGCGAAGCCAGTCCATGCCCTGGCAGGCGGCGCACATGTTGAAGAATTCCGGCATGAGTCCGACGACGGTCACCCGGATCCGCCTCATGGACTACCCTCCCTTCCTGGTTCTCGTCACTATCATAGGCTACCGGAGACGAAAGGGAAGGGCGGCGCGCAGGGTCGGGGGCGCGAGGGGGAGAAGCGGCCGCCCCGAACGAGGGCGGCCGCGGTCGGGCGCTTACGCCTGCTCCTGGAGGACGGCCTCCACATGGACGGTGAGGCGGACCTCGTCGCCCACCATGACGCCGCCCGCCTCCAGGAGGCTGTTCCAGTTGAGCCCCCACTCCTTGCGGTTGATCTTCCCCTCGAGGGTGAAGCCGGCCCGCTGGTGGCCATACGGGTCGCGGATCTGCCCCTCGAAGGTGAGCTCCAGGGTGACGGGCCGGGTGACGCCGCGTATGGTCAGGTCGCCTTCCACGTCGTACCGGTCGCCGCCGCGGGGCGTGATGCGGCGGCTCCGGAAGCGGATCTCCGGGTGGTGTTCGGCGTCGAAGAAGTCGGCCGAGCGCAGGTGGTTGTCGCGGTCGCCCTCGCGCGTGTCGACGGAGGCCGCCTGGACCACGCCCTCGATCTCGCAGGCGGCCAGGTCGGCCGGATCGCCCCGCAGCTCGCCGGCCACCTCGTTGAACTGCCCGCGGACGGTGGCGATCATCATGTGGCGCACGGAGAACTCCACGGTGGTGTGGACGGGGTCCACCTTCCAGACCTGGGTGCGCGTGACGGACATGAACCGGCCCCCCATGCACATGTTGTTTAGACGAGTATCAAAATATATCCCTCGCAGGCGATGCGCAAGCGGCGCGATGCGACCGCCTTCGCCATCGCCTGCCGGCCGCGGCGGGCCGTCGAGCGGTCGGTTACAATCGGTAACGGAAGGGAGGGGGCGGGGGACGGCCAGCGAGCGGCTCGCCCAGGCGCTCATCGACCTCTGGCGGCTCCTGCGCCGCCGGGCGCACCCCGCCCGGCGCGGCGAGATGACGCCCGAACAGTACTGGCTGCTCCGCCGGCTGGAGGAGGGCGGCCCCACCTCCATCGGCGATCTGGCGGCGGAGCTGGGCGTGACGGCCAGCACGGCGACCATCGCCTGCAAGCGGCTGGAGCGGGCGGGTCTGGTGGTGCGCCGGCGCCAGTCCAGCGACGAGCGGGTGGTCAAGGTGGAGCTGACACCCGCCGGACTGGCCCGGCTGCAGGGCTGGCGCGAGCGTCTCCTCCGCTCCCTGGCCGACCTGCTGGAGCCGCTCGACCCGGGCGAGCAGGAGTCGCTGGCCTCGCTGGTGGAGCGGGTGCTGGAGCGGGCCCGGCAGCCGGAGCGCGCGGCGGTGGGAGGCGACGCCGGCCGGGCGCGGGAGGGCTAGGCGCTCTCCGCCGGGCGCGGCGGGGAGGGTTTACGGCGGAACGCGGAGGGGAAAGGCGGGGGGCGGGATGGGCGGCTCCGGCGGGCGGAGCGGATGGGTGCGGCTCATGGACTGGGTCGAGGACGCCCTCTACATGCTGGTGGCGGCGCTCCTGGTGGCGCTGGCCACAGTGACGCTGGTCGGCGCCGTCCGCCTCTTTCTGCGCGGACCCGGCCCGGAGCTGGTGGCGCGGGTGCTCGACCCGCTCCTCGTCGTGATGATGCTGCTCGAGCTCCTGCACACGGTGGTCGTCTTCATCCGCACCCACGTGCTGGACTTCGAGCCGCTCCTGGTCGTGGCGCTGATCGCCAGCGTACGGCGGATCCTGGTGCTGACCGTGGAGAGCCTGCCCGGCCGGGTGAGCGACCTCGCCTTCCGCCAGGGCATGGCCGAGTACGCGCTGGACATCCTCTTCATCGGCATGCTGGTCTGGGCCATCCACTACAGCCGGGCGCGCCGCGGCGACCGGGCGGCCTAGCGGCCGGCTTGCCGGGTGCCGCGGGAGGCCCCGCGCCCCCCTTGGCGCGCGGTACCCGGGTGGGTATACTGGCGGGCGGACGCCGCAGCGACGAGCACCGGCTCGGCTGCGGAACTCGCCGCGCAGGAGGGATGCGGGTGGCGGTCCTCGTCTACACCACCCCCAGCTGCCCGTACTGCCGCGCCACCAAGCGCTTCCTGGCGGAACGGAAGGTGCCCTACCGCGAGATCGACGTCTCCCGGAACCCCGCCGCGGCGCGCGAGGTGGTGCGCAAGTCGGGCCAGATGGGCGTTCCCGTCATCGATGTCAACGGCCAGATCATCGTCGGCTTCGACCGCGCGCGCCTGGTCCGAGCCCTGGGACTCCACGAATAGTCGCCGGCCGCGCCGCCGGGCCCGTCGCGGCCCGGCGGCCGCGCGCCCGCCGGAGCCGACGCCAGCGAAGGAGGCTGAGCGCATGAAGATCAAGCCCGTCGACGACCGCCTTCTCGTCCGGCCCATCCACGAAGAGGAGAAGACCGCCTCGGGCCTCTACCTGCCCGACACCGCCAGGGAGAAGCCCCAGGAGGGCGAAGTCCTGGCCGTGGGCACCGACGAGGAGCTGCAGAAGATCTTCAAGGTCGGCGACCACGTGCTCTTCGCCCGTTACGGGGGCAACGAGATCAAGCTGGACGGGGAGACGCACCTGATCCTGAGCCGCTCCGACGTCCTGGCCATCCTCGAGAAGGAGTGAGGCGCCCCAGGGCGCCGCGCGGCAGCGGGTGCCCGGCCCCGGACCGGCGGGGGTGAGCGCTCGATGGAGCAGGCGGCCGATTGCATCTTCTGCCGGATCGTGGCGGGCCAGGCGCCCGCCTTTCGTCTCGTCGAGGGGGAGCGCGCCCTGGTCATCCTCGACGCCTACCCGGTGGCGCCGGGCCACGCGCTGGTCATCAGCCGCCGCCATGCCCGCGATCTCTTCGAGCTGGAGGAGGGGGAGGCGGAGGAGGTGGCGCGGCTGGCCCGCCGGGTGGCGCTGGCCCAGCGGCAGGTGATGGGGCTCGGGGGCGTCAACCTGCTCAACTCCAACGGGCGGGTCGCCCAGCAGACCGTCTTCCACTTCCATCTCCACGTCATCCCCCGCACCGCCGGCGACGGGCTGAACGTCTGGGCGGGGAAGCGCCTCCACCCCGTCGACCGCGAGCTGGGCGCGCGGCTCCGGGCGGCGCTGGCGGGGGAAGGCGCCTGACGCCCCGTCGCGGCGCCCGGCAGGCCCGGCGGGTTTTCGGGCGGGGGGTCAGCCGCCCGCCTTGCCCAGGAGGAAGCTGGCCACCAGCACGGCCAGGACGAAGAGCGTGACCAGCGTATAGGTCAGGTCGCGCTCGCGCAGAAAGACGAAGACCGAGAGCAGGACCCGGGCGATGGGCGTCAGCACCAGGACGAGAATGCCCAGGTCGATGAGCGCCAGGGGGTCGCCCCGTCGCGCCTCGGCGAAGACTTGGGCCACCTCGCCGGGACGCGCGTAGGGCACGCGCGGGGGATGGACGAGAAGCAAAAGGAAGCCCCCCAGCATGATGGCGGCGCTGAGCAGCACCCCGCCGCGCAGGATCCAGCTGATCATCAGCTCCAGATCGACCCCGGGCGGGCCGGCCTCGGCCGCGCCTGCCGCCCCCGCGGGGGCCGGCGAGCCGGGGCCGCCGGCCGCCCGCGGCGGCTCTGCCTTTCCCTCGGACAACCTTTACACCCCCAGCCCGCGCAGCAGCATCTCGACCCCGATAAAGAGCAGGACGGGAATCCCGATCAGGCGGAGCGTCCGGTTGCGGATCCTCCCCAGCAGCAGTGAGCCCAGGGAGGCGCCCAAGAGGACACCCAGCGCCACGGGTGCCGTCGTCTCGGGCCGGATCTCCCCGCGCGCGAAGTAGATGGCGGCGCTGGCGGCGGCGGTGACGCCGATCATGAAGTTGCTGGTGGCGGAGGAGACCTTGAGCGGCAAGCGCATCAGACCATCCATCGCCAGCACCTTCAGCGCCCCCGAGCCGATGCCGAGGAGGCCCGAGATGAGCCCCGCCAGATACATCATGGCGAAGCCCTGCGGGACGCGTGTGGCCGCGTACTCCACCTGCCGGCCGGCGGCGGCGTCGTAGTAGCTCCCCGCCAGGCGCAGGCGCCGGACCAGCCGGCCCGCCTGGCGGGGGTCCGGCAGCTGGCCGCCGCTCTGCTGCAGCGAGTTGACCGCCGACCAGCCCATCAGGAGCGCGAAGATGATGTAGAGGTAACGCGCCGGTACCAGGCCGCTCAGGAAGGCGCCGCTGATGGCGCCCGTGGTGGTGGCCATCTCCAGGAACATGCCGATGCGGATGTTGGTCAGCCGGTCGCGCACGTAGGTGGCTGCGGCTCCGCTCGAGGTGGCGATGACGGTGACGATGCTGGCCCCGATGGCGTCGCGGATGTCCAGGCCCAGCCCCAGGGTGAGCATGGGGACGATGAAGACGCCGCCGCCGAGACCGAGGAGCGAGCCCAGGAGGCCGAAGACCAACGATGCCGCGAAGGCGACCAGACTGAAGTCGAGCAGCTGCATGCGAGGCACCGCTCCCGAGCGAACCGAGCGCTGACAACCCTGGCCATTATAAGCCTCCCCCGCCGCCTGCCCCCGGCGCCCCTCGGCGAGCGCCGCGAGGAAGCAGACAGACACCGCCCGCTCGCGCCGGCGCATAGGCCGGCACGGGGTGAGCGGGCATGTGCGGCATCGCGGGCTGGGTGGACTGGGACGAGGACCTCCGCCGGCAGGCGGACGTCCTCGAGGCCATGGGCGCGACGCTGGACTGCCGGGGACCGGACGACGCCGGCCTCTGGCTCTCGCCCCACGCGGCTCTGGCCCACCGCAGGCTGATCGTCGTCGACCCCGAGGGCGGCGAGCAGCCCATGGTGCGCGAGCGGGGCGGCCGGCGCTGCGTCCTGACGTACAACGGCGAGCTGTACAACACGGCCGAGCTGCGCGAGACGCTGGAGGCGCGCGGCTACCGCTTCCGCGGCCATTCGGACACCGAGGTGCTGTTGGCCGCCTTCATGGAGTGGGGCGAGCGATGCCTGGAGCGCCTCAATGGCATCTTCGCCTTCGCCGTCTGGGACGAGGCGCGGGAGGAGCTCCTGCTGGCCCGCGACCCCCTGGGCGTCAAGCCGCTCTTCTACGCCCGGCGCGGCCGGGGCCTCCTCTTCGGCTCCGAGGTGAAGGCGATCCTGGCGCACCCCGCCGTGGAGGCAGAGATCGACGAACAGGGGCTGGCCGAGATCTTCGTCATGGGGCCGGGGCGCACACCGGGGCAGGGCGTCTTCCGCGGAGTGGAGGAGCTCCTCCCGGGCCGCTGGCTCCGCTTCTCCCGCCGGGGGATGGAGGCCGGCCGCTACTGGCGCTTGGAGAGCCGGCCGCACACCGGGACGCCGGAAGAGACGGCGGCCGCGGTGCGCGAGCTCCTCGCCGACGCCGTAGCCCGCCAGCTGGTTTCCGACGTCCCCCTGGGCGTCCTCCTCTCCGGCGGGCTCGACTCCAGCTCGGTCACCGCCTTCGCCAGCGACGCCTTCCGCCGGCAGGGGCGCGGGCGGCTGGCCACCTTCAGCGTGGAGTACGCCGGCAACGACCGCTACTTCCGGCCCAACGCCTTCCAGCCCGACGAGGACGGCCCCTGGGCCCACCGGGTGGCGAGGGAGTTCGCCACCGACCACCGGGACGTGACGCTGGACCCGGGGGAGCTGGCCGAGGCGCTCCTGCCGGCCCTCCTGGCGCGTGACCTGCCCGGCATGGCCGACGTGGACGCTTCGCTCTACCTGCTCAGCCGCGAAGTAAAGCGTCGGGTGACGGTGGTGCTGGTGGGCGAGGCGGCCGACGAGGTCTTCGGCGGCTACCCCTGGTTCCGCGACCCGCACGCGCTGGACGGGCCGAGCCTGCCCTGGGTACGCAGGATCGAGGAGCGGGCGGAGCTGCTGGCGCCCGACGTACGCCGCCGCATCCGGCCGCTGGAGTACGCGGCGGAGCGCTTCCGCGAGGCGCTGGCGGAGGTGCCCGCGCTGCCGGGGGAGGAGCCGGAAGAGGCACGCATGCGCGCCCTCTCCTACATCAACATCACGCGCTTCCTGCCCATCCTCCTCGACCGCATGGACCGGATGAGCATGCGCGTCGGGCTGGAGGTGCGGGTGCCCTTCTGCGACCACCGGCTCGTCCAGTACGTCTGGAACATCCCCTGGCGGCTGAAGAGCGCGGGCGGTCGCGAGAAGGGTATCCTGCGCCTGGCCATGCGCGGCCTCCTGCCCGAGGAAGTGATCGCCCGCAAGAAGAGCCCCTACCCCAAGAGCCACCATCCGGACTTCCGGGAGCAGGTGCGCCGGCGCCTGGGGGCCCTGCTGGACGACCCCGCCTCGCCGCTGGTGCCGCTCCTCGACCGGGAACGGGTGCGGCGGCTGGTCGAGGAGGACGCGCGCGACTTCGACCCCGCCTGGTTCTCGCAGCTGATGGGCGGCGCCCAGCTCTTCGCCTACCTGCTCCAGACCGACGCCTGGCTGCGCCTCTATAAGGTGCGGATACGGTGAAGACCGGGCCGCGGACGCATGAGAGAGGCCGCCCGAGGCAAGCCTAGGGGAGGCTTCCCGGGCGGCCCCGGCCGCCCGCACCTCCGAGGCGAAGGGGTGGTGACATGCCCATCACGCAGAAAGAGGCGCTCTGGCTGAACGAGATCCTCAACGGCCACGCGGCCGCCATCGACCGGCTGCTGGTGGACGCCAACGCCGTCCAGGACCCGCAGCTGCGCGGCATCCTCGAGCGCCACCTGCGCGTCGACCAGCAGCACTACAACACGCTGCGCAACTTCCTGGCCCAGAACGGCCAGGTGTCCGGCCAGGCGCCGGACTTCAACTACACGGGCCAGTACGGGGGCGGCTTCGGCCAGCAGGGCTGGAATCCCCAGGCGGGCATGCAGCCCTTCCAGTCCTCCGAGTTCCGCGATCACCGCTCCTCGGACCGGAGCATCGCCGTCGACCAGCTGGAGCACTGCAAGTGGCACGCCTCGCAGACGCTCCAGGCCGGCCTCGAGGCGGCGACCCCGCAGGTGCGGCAGGCCTTCCTGGGCATGTGCAAGGACCACGCGGACATGGCCTACGAGCTCTTCCAATACCTGCACGCGCACAACTGGTACCAGGTTCCCGCGGTGCAGAGCGAGCTGATGCGTCCCGCCGCCCAGGCCTACCCGGCCATGAGCGGCGTGCCCGGCTTCTGAGGCCGCCGCCGGGGAGGGGCGGGCGGGGGCACGGGGCGCGCGCCGGGCGGCCCCCCGCCCGCCGGGTGCGCCGCCTAGCGGGGGGCGCCACCTCCGCCGGAAGCCGCCAGGCGGAGGCCGACGCCGACCAGGCGGGCGGCCCGCTCGGCGGCCGCGCGAACCAGGACGGCCGCCTCCGCCATGGCCTCCTCCAGTGGGACGGGCCCGTCGACGGCCGGCAGGAGCGCCGCCAGGCCGCCTTCCGGCTCCAGCAGCCCCTCGGCGCCGGGCCCGAGGCCGCCGGCCAGGGCGACGGCGGGCACGCCCCGGCGGGCGGCCCTGCGCGCCACCTCCGCCGGCGCCTTGCCGAAGGCGGTCTGGCCGTCGAGGCGTCCCTCGCCGGTCAGCACCAGCTCGGAGCCGGCCAGCCTCTCGTCGAAACCCAGCCGGTCCAACACCAGCCGGGCGCCGGGTTCGAAGCGCGCGCCCAGCACCGCCAGCAGGGCGAAGCCGGCACCTCCCGCCGCGCCGGCGCCGGGCGCGTCGCGCCAGCGGCCCGAGGGGGGCGGCGCCACGGCCGCCTCGACCCGCTCGGCCCAGCGCTCCAGGGCGCGCTCGAGCCGGGCCACCTCCGCGGGGCCGGCGCCCTTCTGCGGCCCGTAGACCGCGCTTGCGCCGCTCGGGCCCAGGAGCGGGTTGGTCACGTCGCAGGCGACGGCCAGCTCGACTCCGGCCAGGCGCGGCTCCAGGCGCGTCAGGTCGAGCCGCTCCAGGCGCGCCAGGGCGGCCCCTCCCTCCTCCAGCGGCCTTCCTGCCGCGTCCAGCAGCTCCGCGCCCAGCGCCCGCAGCAGCCCGGCGCCGCCGTCGTTGGTGGCGCTCCCGCCCAGCGTGACCAGGAGCCGGCGGGCGCCCGCATCCAGCGCCGCGCGGACCAGCTCGCCCACGCCGCGCGTGCCGGCGCGGAGCGGGTCGCGGCGGCCGGGCGGCAGCCGGCCCAGCCCGGCCGCCTGGGCCAGCTCCACCACCGCCGTCCCGTCGGGGAGGAGGCCCCACTCCGCCTCCACCGGCTCGCCCAGCGGGCCGCTCACCCGGCTGCGGAGGAGGCGGCCGCCCGAGCCGTGGAGGAGGACCTCCAGCGTGCCCTCGCCGCCGTCGGCGACGGGCAGGCGGATCACCTCGTCGCGGGGGCGGGCGCCGAGCCAGCCCTCGGCCATGGCCTCGGCCGCCTCGAGGGCGCTGAGGCTGCCCTTGAAGGAGCATGGAGCCACCAGGACGCGCACGGGGGAGCACCTCCGCGGGCATGGTAGCAGAGGCCGGCGCAGCCGTGCCGGCGGCCGCCGGAGCCGGCGGGAGGAGAGCGGCGGCGGCGCGGGAAACGCTTCCTGGAGCGCGGGCGGGCGGCCCGCGCGGGGGGTGGGTGCCATGGCGGAGAAGGGGCCGCAGGCGGCAGCCGACCGGGGCGAGGGCGGGGTCGCCGGGGCGCTGGGGCGGGCGGTGGCCTGGACCCTGCTGGGCTTGGCGGTCGTCGACCTGGCCCAGCGGCTGCGCGCGCGGCTGCGTCCGGGGCCGATGCCGGCGCGGATCCAGCCCTTCTTCCTGGAGAGCCGGTTGCGGGCGCTGACGCTGGGCCCGCGGCAGGTGCTGCCGGCGCTGGAGCTGGAGCCGGGCATGGAGGTGCTGGAGGTGGGGGTGGGGACGGGGTTCCTGACGCCCTCGCTGGCGGCGGCGGTGGAGCCGGGGGGCCGCCTGGTGGCGCTGGACGTCCAGCCCGACCACTTCGAGCGCATCCGCTGGCGGCTGGAGGAGACGGGGATCCGGAACGTGGAGCTGGTCCAGGGCGACGCCCAGGCGCTTCCCTTCGCCGATGCCAGCTTCGACCGCGTGGTCATGGTCACCGTCCTGGGCGAGATCCCCGACCGGCGCCGCGCCCTGGCCGAGGCGCGGCGGGTGCTGCGCCCGGGCGGCCGGCTCTGCGTCACCGAGCACGCCGCCGACCCGGATTTCCTGGGCGCGCGCCGCGTAGAGCGGCTGGGGCGCGAGGCGGGGCTGGTGCCGCTGGCCAGGAGGGGCGGGCCGCTGCGCTACACGCTCTGCTTCGCGCGCCCGGCGAGGCTCGCGTAGAGGGGGGCGAGAGGGGTGGCGGGACGGTTCGAGGGGAAGGCGGCGCTGGTGACCGGCGGAGGCACCGGCCTCGGCTACGCCATGAGCCG